>JAFGIH010000076.1 GCA_016929985.1 Thermoleophilia bacterium
GTCTGGGGGAACTGCCGGATAACGGGCCAGCGGACGAGCGGTGTGACGTAACAGGGATTCCCGGAAGCGACAAGCTTCCGATACGCTACCTTCCCGATAACGGTCCAACGACTGGTGTTACCACTTCTCATGTCGAGTCTTCTGCTCAGCCCGGCTCGCGCAGGCGAGCCCCTCTCTGGTTGGGTCTTCACGATGCCTCCGATTGATGGAGTTCCTCTGAGAGCAAGCGCATCATGTGATCTTTGACGTCTTCAGCGAAGTCCGGCAGGGCGCGGATCGCGAGGGTCAGGCTCTCCAGCACCTGCGTGCTCGTCCTGCCCAGGCGAGCAAGCGCAAGAAGTCCCTCTCGGATGTGCGTAAGGCACTTCTCCCGCAGTAAGCGGAAGCGCCCGCGCATGAGCAGTTCCGCATACGTCAAGATAACCTTCTCAGGCTCTGTCTTGAGCGCTTGACGTTCCTTGCGCTCCTCCTCCTCTACCGCATGGCGGTGCGCGGCGCCTTCATCGAGGATGCGCTCGGCGCGAAGCACATCGGCGGCGGCGTTGCGGCGCTCTTGGTCTACTACCTTCTGCTTGTTCTTCACGATACCCATGAAGTAGGCAAAGGTGCGTTTGCTCTCCTGGAAACCATCCCGCTTGCTGTAAGCCGAGAAGGCGCAACTGGCGCTCTCGATAACCGTCTGGTCATAGTGAACGAGACTCTCCAGCGCACGCTTGAGTTCGACTCCCTCAAACTGGTGCTGGTCGAGGATCCGCCTCACCAAGGCCTGAAACACCGGGTCGGAGAGCCGGGGATGGGGGCCCCTGCTCTGCCGCGATCGCCGTTGCTGCTCTCCGAGGCCTTTCCGTGCCTTCTCGACATCGCCGGGAAGAATCGTATAGGTCTGGAGATACACCGCGGGGGCCTTGAAGGCCAGGCCTTCCTGCGGCGAGTAGTTGTAGAAGCCAATGACGATCCGCCAGACCAACTCGACGATCGATTCGGTCAGCGTCGCCCGCGAGGTGTCGTCGATCACCATACGCCCCACGACTCGGGAGAATAGGCCGAAGAAGCCTTCAAGGCAACCGTTGGTACGCGCGTGGTACGGAAACGTGAAGATTGCCCCGAGCTCGCTCTGCTCTTCCATGACCAGTTGCGTCGCAGCCGCCGTGTTTGACGAGCGGTTGTCCGCGAGCACTGCCAGGAGAGACTGACACTCCTGTCTGGCTTTGACCACCACACGCTGAACCCCCTCGGCGTCCTCGTGGTGCCTCAGGACGTCGCCCACGATCGTCTTGCTCGCGATGTCCATGGCCACCTCTTTCAAGACGGTGATGGTTTCTTCCCCTCCTTCGCCCGTGAAATGGACGGTCGTCTCCTTCCCGTCCACCGCCACCTGGGCGCCGGGAAAGTACACCTGGACTTGTCCATGGTAGTCTTCCTTTCGGTCGGTCCGCGGCTCTTGGCGGTGGAGGCCGGCGGCCTGGAGAATCCGGGTGATCGTCCGCCGGTCAAGGCGTGACGCCGGATGCTCGTCATTGTGCCGCTTCGTAAACTCCTCAAGGGTGACGCTCTCGGTGAGGTTCTTGAAGGCCTCGACGACCTGTTTGGCGTCCTCGGGCGTCGCGTGCCGAGAGGTTCCCCGGCGCTCCGGCTTCACCGGGAACCGGCAGTGGGGGTCGGCTTCCCCATCCCAGCGGCTCAGGCTGCTGGTGGCCACGCCGATAGTGCGGGCGATGTCGGAGACGGAGAGCTGCCCGTTGAAGTCCCGCAGAATGCGCACACAGACGGACTTGGCCTCCGTGGGCAGGTGGGCTCCGTCCGCGGCGAAGCGGACGCCCGCGTGGTCCCGCTCGTAGCGCAGCACCTGGTTCTGGATCCTCAGGATGAGCAGCTGTCGCTGGAGCCCCTCCGGCGCCGGCTCGTTCCCGGAGGGCATTCGGAGCTCCGCTTCGACCCGCTGGGCTGCTTCATAGCCCGTCTTGCGCGAGACGCCCAGAGCCTTGGCGGCCACCGAGATCACTCGCGGGACCGGAAGCTCCAGGTTTGCAAGATACTGGGTAGCCAGTACTATGACTCCCAGTTGGTTTGAAATGGAGATCTGGTCCATAGCCAATCTCCAAAAACAAGGGGCGAGGATGGTACAACATCCTCGCCCCGTTCTTCTCTTCAGACTCTCGTCACCGGCTCTACGCCGCTGCCTGGCGGGAGCTCACCTGCCCCACACGACGGCCGAAGAGCCACAGCTCGAGATTGTCGCCGACCAGGCGGACCTGGAAAAGAGAAATCTCCCGGTTCTCTTCGGAGACCTCCAGGGCCGCTGGCACCGGCCCGTTCCCCTTGCCGACCTGGTGCGTCTGGATCCGCTCCAGGACACGATCCGCGCGACCGTGGAAGCGGTCGGCGGGGACCAGCACGCCTCCCAGACCCTGGTGGGTCCGTTCGTGGTTGAAGGAGTCGATCCACGCCCGGATCTGCTCCTTGGCGTCCAAGAAGTTGCGGAACTCCACGCGGGAGATCAGCTCCTTCTGGATCGCCTTGTTGAGGGCCTCGATCTTCCCGCACGTCTGGGGATGGTGCGCGGAGGCCAGCCGGTGGTCGATCCCGTAGGACTCGAGCATCCGGTCGAAGCGGCTCACCCCGGACCACGCATGGAACGCGGCGCCGCGGTCGGTGAGGATCGCCTCGGGCTTGCCGTAGCGCCGGATCGCCTCCTCGACGACCGCGATGGCGTCTTCCATGGTCTCCCGCTGGAGCAGGCCCCAGCCCACCACGAACCTGCTGTGGTCGTCCAGGGCCAGGATCAGGTAGACCCGCTGGCCGTGGATGTAGAAGTGGAGCACGTCCATCTGGACGAGCTCGAGCGGCCGTGACGCCTCGAACCGCCGCGGCTCCTCAGACCGCGGCGGCCGCTTGCCCGGGGGTGAGTAGCCATGGGCCGTGAGGATCTTGCGGATGGTCTTGGTGTCGCACTTCACCCCGACCCGGCGGAGCTGGTAGTGCACTTGGCTGGGGCCGAAGCCGGGGTTGTTCCGCCAGACGGTCACCACCTGCTTGACGACCGCCTCGGGGACCTGGACCGCCCGCGGCAGGGGGCCGGGCTTCTTGCCGGCCTCCGGCGGCGCAGGCTTCTCGACCAGCGGCGCCAGCGTCAGCGCATTCCGCCAGGCGTAGATGCTCCATGGCGTGATGCCGGTCCGCTTGGCAGCCTCCTGGACCCCGACACGGGCGGTCAACTCCAGGGCCTTCCGCTTCTCCTCGGGCGTGTACCGCCGCCCCCTCTTCCCGCCCGTCCGGGCACCCTTCCGCCGGGCCTTCTGAGACTTCTTCCGTTTCGACATGACAAACCTCCTTGAAAGGGGTTGAGACTGTCGACCCGGCAAGTCCGGCCGTCACCCAATTGTAACCCTCACTTTCCCATTTCTTCGTCCCAGGTACA
>JAFGIH010000685.1 GCA_016929985.1 Thermoleophilia bacterium
GTCCACGCGATCTTTGCATGAACATCCCTGTCTTCCTCACTTTCGTTCTTTTTCTCATGTCTGATAGGCTAGCGAGAGCGGAGACAGCCGGTGTTAGCACTCTGTTACGGCTGTGTTAATTGTCCGTACGGTGTCTGGGGAGAGCCGGTGGCCGATAACGAGCAGAAACGGATACTCCTGGTGGAAGACGACGCCACCATCTCCGACCTCCTTGCCTATAACCTGAGGCGTGCGGGATACGAGGTCCTTCAGGAGCACAACGGGCGAGCAGGGCTTGACACGGCGCTCAAGCATCCCGTCGATCTCGTGCTCATGGACCT
This sequence comes from Thermoleophilia bacterium, assembly GCA_016929985.1. The sequence goes on from JAFGIH010000685.1 coordinate 321, forward strand.
CATGCTGCCCGGGCTGGATGGTATGACGGCCAGCAAGGAGATCTCTCGGCGCAAGCCCGACCTCCCGATCATCATGCTCACGGCGCGCAGCGAGCGCGAGACCATGCTGGAGGGCTTCGAGTCGGGCGCCGACGACTACATCACCAAGCCGTTCGACCTCGACGTGCTCTTGGCACGCATCCAGGCTCGACTCCGGCGCGCGCCGGCCGGCGGCCAGGCCCTCGAGAGCGGCCCCGTCGACACCGGCACGCTCATACTTGACCGCGACGCCCACGTCATAAAGGCGGCCGGCGGCGAGGCGCCGCTCAACCCCAAGGAGTACGACCTCATTGAGCTACTCCTCTCCCGCCCGGGGCACCTCTTCCCCCGCGAGGAGATCGTTGAGAGGGTCTGGCATCAACGTTACACGCCGGCTTCCCGCACCCTCGACGTTCACATAAGGCATCTGCGGGCCAAGCTGGAGCTGATCGGAGCCGAGACGTCTATACAGACGGTCCGCGGCGTTGGCTACCGGCTTGGACCGGACTGAGGAGGGGCACACCTATGCGCATCCGCTGGAGACTCCCCCTCGCGTTCATCCTCGGCACACTCATCTTCGCCGGCATTGTGGCTCTGGTAGCTGCCTTAGCCCTGCGCGGTGAGTTCCTCGACCGGCTCGAGGATGAGATGTCCAGACAGGCCCATCAGTACGTTGCGACTCTCGAGACCCTGACGGCCCCCACCGGAACGGCCGAGCTGCAGAGACTCACGGCGAATGTGGGGTCGGCCGCCGATGCCCGTTTCACCGTGATCGACAGCAACGGATGGGTGCTGGCCGACTCGGAGGCCGACCCGGCCTCACTCGAGAATCACTCTGACCGCCCTGAGGTCAGGCAGGCCTTGGCGGGGAATGAGGCGCGAGAACGGCGTGACTCGGCCACACTCGGCAAGGAAGAGGTCTACGTCGCGATACCGCTGCCCGCAGGCCAAGCAGCCTGGTCGGAAGGGGTGGTGCGCATCGCCCAACCCGCCTCGCAGATCGACTCCGTGCTCGCGGCCTCCTGGCGCATCCCGCTGATCGTGTGGGCCGCCCTTCTGCTCCCGACTCTCGCGCTCGCCCTGCTGATGACCCGTTCCATCACCAAGCCTTTGGAACGCCTACGGCACGTGACCGCCGAGGTCGCGTCCGGCGACTTGACAGCCCGCACCGGCGTGCTCCGCAACGACGAGCTGGGAGAACTCAGTGAATCATTCAACGTCATGGCGGCGCAGCTCGAGACACGCGAGGGTCAACTCGGCGCTGAGATGGAGCGCACCGACCGCATCTTAGCCGCCATGACCGAAGGGGTGCTGCTCGTGGACGCTAGCGGACATCTCCTGCGCAGCAACCCCGCGGCCGAGCAGATACTCGGCGCGGTGCTCGCCGGTACGGAAGGCACGCCGCTCGTCCTTGCCGCCCGCTCTTTCCCCGCCCAGGCGCTGGCCGAGAAGGCGCACGGCGCAAGCGGCCCGCTCACGGAGGTCATGGAGTTACCGGGGGGGAGATCGCTCACCGTGGACGTCATCCCGCTCCGAACCGCGGCCGGCCCGCCCGCGGGGAAGCGCGCCGGCCGGACGCCAGGTGGCCAGACGCTCTTCGTGGTGCGAGACGAGACGGTCCGCAGGGCCACCGAAAGGATGCGGCGCGACTTTGCCACCAACGTCTCGCATGAGCTGAAGACGCCCCTGGCCGGCCTGTCGCTCCTGGCCGACACCCTGCGGGATGCCGTCAGAGAAGACCCTGAACAGGCGGAGAAGTTCGTCGACCGGTTGTCGACAGAGGTCGGACGCCTGAGCGACCTGACGAACGACCTGCTCACACTGTCGCGCCTCGAGGAGGCGGAGACCCTGCCTGGGTCGGGGCTCGTCCCCGTGGACCTGGTGTCCTTGGTGGCCACCACGGCCGAGGAGATGAGAACCGTCGCCGAGGCCAAGCAGCACACCCTGACACTCGACAAGCCGCATGAGCTTGTCGTGGAGGGCGACAGTGTGGCTCTGCGCACCCTGGTGCGCAACCTGCTCGACAACGCCATACGCTACACAGAGCCTGGAGGGCATATCGCTTTGTGCCTGCGGGACGAGACCGACCCCGATGGCCGCCGGTGGGCGGTACTGAGCGTGACCGACAACGGGGTCGGCATACCTCAGCACGACCAGAAGCGGGTGTTCGAGCGTTTCTACCGGGTGGACAAAGCCCGGTCGAGGGAGACCGGCGGCACGGGGCTGGGTCTCAGCATCGTCCGGCACGTCGCTGAGAGACATGGGGGGCGTGTGGAACTCCAGAGCACTTTGGACGTGGGATCGACCTTCACGGTGCGGCTTCCGCTCGGCTGACCGGGCAGACACTTGCATCGCGTGCGCAAGAACCACTGACAAAGGGGTGGGGAGTTGGAGCGGACCCGATATCTCACGGTGGCGGGCGCTTTGCTCGGCGTGGTTGGCGTCGTCGCATTCATGGGCATCATCACTGCGGAGGCCCTCTACCCCGGACCTTGTTGCTCTACTTCGTAACGAGTGGCTCGAGCCCCATGGGCGGACTGGGCATCGGCGGGTAACGGCAGCGCTGCGCCTTGCTTCGTCAAACGCGGCACGTTGGTGACCTGCAGGAATCCTCCCGCCTCGTCTTGGACGACGGTGGTGTTGGGGCACCCGCCCGCCTCCAAGGTCTGGTAATTCACTAACACTGCGTCGGGGCGCACCGGGTCGCCCACCGCATCCAGCGCTTGGAGTTCGCTCCAGCGCACCGTCACAGAGGGCGCGCCACAGTCGGCAAAGACCTCCGACCAGACGACCGGGCGAGTGAGATAGCTTCCCGAAGTGGGCCGTCCCGGCGGCGGTAGGAGGTCGCGGATGGTGCTGGCCGCGCCGGACTGGAGATCGATGACCTCGGCCCGCCAGGCGCCCGGGACCTCAGGCGAGGCGAACACTCTGAGACGATACGGCCGGCCCGGCGACCAGTGATAGGCGAGCGTATTGGGATCGTCCGGGTATCCCCGCAAAGGCGAGGTGGTGCCCGGTAACACTGCGCCTATTCTGTCCGTCGAAAAGTAACCCCCCCAGTTCACCGCGGTACCGTCCGGGTACCGTGGGTTCCATTGCAGACCTGTGTGGGCGCCGCCCCAGACGCCCTCGGGATCGGCCAAGTCCACCTGCAGAGCCCAGAAGTACAGGGCCTGGATGTCCGGCGGCACCTGAACCTCGAACACCGCCGACACCTCCGCCAGCCGCGCTGCTTGGGCCTGCCGCGGCATCTGCCAGGCGAGGTGGAAAGACGACGCGCCGTTCGACGAACGGCCCTGGCCGGTGTCGGGCAGTCCGAGCCCGACGAGATTCCGCATCATACGTGTGAACCATGACATGACCAGCCAGACTATAGTCCGGAAAAAACGGAGGCGCAACGAATCCTCTGGCCGGGCGGCCACCCCTTCTTTGCGCCTTGACGAGACCCCGGACCGACTGATACAGGTGGAGGTCCACAGACGCTGATTCTCATTGCAGGGAGTGGAGATGACTGCCGACGAAGTTCCCGCCGGGCAAGCCCGGCGGGCTCAGCTACGCCGCGAATACAAGGAGCGCGCCAAGCAGGCGGGCGTGTTCCGAGTGCGCAACGAGGTGAACGGCCGTGTCCTCTTGGGGTCGGCCCTTGATCTGCGGGCGCCTCTCAACCGAGTGGCGTTCGAGCTCGACATGGACATGTGCCAGAACGCCGACCTCAAGAGCGACCTGGCCACACATGGGAGGAACGCCTTCGTGATCGAAGTGGTCGAACTCATCGAGGTCGGGGACGATCCCTCCTTCGACCCCAAGCGAGAGCTCGAAGCCCTGGAGCAGAAACATCTCGCACTTCTCGATTGGGAGACCGCCTACAACAAGGACTCTCGGATCAGGTATCCCTAGAGTGACCGGCAATCGGGTACACTACGAGTGTCTTGGTTGAACGTGATTTCCGACCTATGGGGGGATTCGCATGCAACCTGAGATGAACAACGAACTCGTCGAGCAAGAACGAGCGCGGCGCCGCCAGCTGAGAGCGGAACAGGTGCAGCGACGTCGCGTGGCTTTTGGCATCGTTGCCCTCGGTCTGATCATTCTGGCCATCGCGCTGGCGGTCGGGCTGTCGGGTGACGACGACGCGGTGGTTGCCAGTACCGACACAACCGCAGACGTCATCCAGTCCGGCACCTACAGCGCCCTTCTCATCGGGGCCGAGTCAGTACCTCCTGTCACGACCGTAGCCGAGGGCACTCTCGACCTCACTTACAACGCCGAAGACGAGAAGCTCACGTTCATCCTCAAGATCACGAAGAAGTTGACGAATCCCACGGTCGCCACCATCTACCAGGGGACCCCGGGCGCCAGTGGCGACGCCGTCTACACCCTGTACGTAGCCGACGATCCCAACGAGGGAACCTACCAGGGCACCCTGGCCGAGGGGACGATCATAGCCATGGACCTTATCGGCCCGCTCGAAGGTGGGACCATCGCCGACCTCCTTGCCCTCATCGAAGACGGCGAAGCCTACGTGAGCGTGGGCAACGAGTCTCACCCGGTCGACGCCATCCGCGGGCAGATCGAGGCCAATGACGCGACCAGCACGACCAGCGGGACAGAACCCAGCGACGAAACCAACGACACCGAGACGAGCGAGACGACCGAGCCCGAGGACTAGCTAGGACTGCGGTGCGGCCTGCCGCTCTTGGCGCATGCGGCGCCGGGCGCGCCGTGTCACCTGCACGAAGCTTACGAGGTGAGTCCAGGGCTTGATGTCGCTGACCTCCGTGCCGTAGATGGTCTTGATGGGCACCCAGGCCAACGTGTAGCCCCGTCCGACACAGATGGCGATCTCCTCCACCTCGAATGCGAACCCCTCCTCTTGGCTCGAGAGCGAGGCCTCGGCGAGACGCCTGCTCCGCAGGCGGTAGCCCGACTGATTGTCCGGGATCTTCTGCCCGAGGGCCCGGGAGAAGAGCGCCCTGCTCACACTGTTCGTGAACCAACGGATGGGCGGCATGCCCCGATAGTCTCGGGCGCCGACCACCAGGTCCGCCCCGGTCGAAGACCAGGTCTTGATCAGATTCGGCGCCTCGGCTGGGTCGTGCTGTCCGTCGCCATCGAGAGTGAGGATGCCGTCCCAGCCCTGACCGTCCGCGCGCTCCAGCGAACCGAACACCTCGCGGAAGCCGGCCTTCAGCGCGCCACCCTTCCCCCGGTTGGGTGACAACGACAGCACGCGCGCTCCAGCGGAGCGCGCCTCACCGGCGGTCTCATCAGTCGAACCGTCGTCGACCACCAGCACCGGCAGCCCCTGCGCGATCAGGGAACGCACCACCGCGCCGATCCGGGGGCCCTCGTTGTGAGCAGGGACGATGGCGAGTATCGCGGCCATGGCGCAATGCTATCAATTCGGACCCCGCGACATTGACCTCGACGCGCTTGACGCGTTGGTGTCTACTGTGATTCAATTCACAATGTAAACAGTACGACACTGGGTTGTGTGAACCAGATGACGACAGACAAAGCCAACGGTAAGAAGATCTCGCTCCACACGGTGGAACGTCTGAGTGTGTACCGGCATGCTTTGGAAGAGCTGGGCCGCGAGGATGTGGAGTTCATCCACTCCCAC
>JAFGIH010000686.1 GCA_016929985.1 Thermoleophilia bacterium
AGCAGCACTGAGGCGGTGTCGCGCTGCCCGTTGTCCTGCCCCGAGGTCAACGGCGTACTCTTGTGTAGCACAGCCGGCTCCGGCAGGACGTATGCCGGTTCAATAACGGGGAGTCCTGTCTGGCGCGGCTCCCGTGCGAGACCGGGTAGAGTGGTCTGGACCATCTCTTCCGCTGCATCCTCGTCGGCGGGTTCGCTTCCGTCGGCAGGCTCCGCGGACCCTGCTCCACCCGCCCCATCAGGTGTAATGGTTGCGGCATGCCGCTCGACATCCGCCGCCACCTTGCCGGCGGCAGTTGCGCCCTGGCCTTCGCGTGGCCCCGACGCTGCGTACACGTCGGCGAACGCTTCCGCGCCATCGACCACCCCCGGGCTCCGGCTCATGATCACCGTGCCGCCGGAGGAGTCGGCATGCTGCGCAGTTGCCGTGGTGCCCACCCAGTCATCGAAGGCATCTCCAAATGTGCTGCCGCCCTTACCATCGCGCCCGCTGGTCGCCCCCGCCAAGGTCTCGGCCTCAGAGGGATCGTCGCCGACCAGGTCCACCGGCCCCAGCCTCGGAGGCGGGCCGGATGAGCGAGGGGGCTTGGGGCCCCAGCCCGACACGACCCCGTCTGCTTGCGGAGCCGCGTCCTCGCGCAGCCTGGTCATCATGGCACTGTTCTCGGCCGTGTTCTTGACGGCCTGAGCGGCATGCCGCGTACGCCTCCCCAACCAGAGCGCAGTGAACCCCGTCACCATGCTGAAACCGACCACAACGAGGATCCACCCGATGATCCCGACGCCGACGATGCCCAGGAGCCCATGCACACCGGCATAGAAGGCCTCGCCCAACGCCCCTGCCCGCTCCTCGAAGTCGACCCGCACGAACAGGCCACCCCCATGGTCATCGAACGGTGGCACCGTCCCACCCATCAGCAGGAACAGCCCCACGAGGAACACGATCACACCCCAGAACCGTGTCGACCGCGTCACCTTCACCGCAAAGACGATGAGGATACCCGCGGCGATGAAGGCCAGCGGAACCACAAAGGCCAGCTTCCCAAAGGCGTAGTCGAGCCCCGCACCCATGCCCCGGCCTACCACACCGCCCTTTTCGCTGGCTGTGAGCACAAACAGCAGGAACGCGGCGATGCCGAACAGCACCAAGGCCACGAGCTCGCGCGTACGCTCCGAGCGAGAGTGCCAGGGCGTCCGCCTCCCGCTCGATGAGGCACGTCGCTTCCCCGGCGGCGACTTCGCGGCCGTCTTCACCGCCCTCGAACCGCTTCGTCCGTTGCCCTTGCGTGCGGTTCCGGCCATGTCAGCCGTCCTCCATGCGATCTACACCTCGACGATCACCGGCAGCACCATGGGGCGCCTGCCCGCCGCTTTGCGCAGGAACTTCTGTAGCACGTCGTGCACACGGTTCTTCACCAGTCCAAGATCGGTCACCTGCAGCATGTCTTCTGAGGCCAACGTCTCGACGACCAGCCGCCTGGACTGCTCGCTCAGCTCGTCCAACTCACCGGAGTGCGCAAGACCGCGGAACACCACCTCAGGCTCCCCGACGACCTTGCCGTCCTGTGCACTCCTCACCACGACAACCATCACCAGGCCATCAGACGCCATATGCCGCCGGTCGCGCAGTATCAGATCGTGAAAGTCTCCCATGGCGAACCCATCGACGAGGATCATGCCGGCCTGCACCTGTCCCGCCACTTCGGCGTGATCGGAGGTCAACTCCAGGACCTGGCCGTTCTCGAGCATGAAGACGTGGTCGTCGGGGATCCCGGTGTCGCGGGCCAACTCCGCGTGAAAATACAGGTGCCTGTGCTCCCCATGGATGGGCATGAAGTACTTCGGCCTCACCAGGTTGAGCATGACCTTGAGTTCCTCGGTGGCCGCATGACCCGAGACGTGCACCCCCGCCGATGCCTCGTAGATGACCCTGGCCCCCGAGGCGAAGAGCCGGTCGATGGTCCGGTTGACACTGGTCTCGTTGCCGGGCACCGGGCGGGCGGAGATGATGACCGTGTCGCCCTTCTGGATCTCGACGGACGGATGGTCGCGGGCGGCCATGCGCGCCAGCGCCGACAGAGGCTCCCCCTGGCTGCCCGTGGAGAGCACCGTTACCCGGTCCGGAGGCAAGACGGCCAGGTCATGAGGCTTCACGATCAAGCCGTCCGGCACGGTCAGATAGCCGAGATTGGATGCGATATTGACGTTCTTCACCATGCTGCGTCCGATGATGGCCAGCGAACGCCCGTGGCGGGCCGCGGTATCCATGACCTGTTGGATGCGATGGATATGACTGGCGAACGAAGCCACGATGATGCGGCCCTCCGCCAATGCAAAGATGCTGTCGAGCTGGCGGCCCACGGTCCGCTCGGGTTTCGTGAAGCCACGCACATCGGCGTTGGTGCTGTCGGACAGCAAGAGCAGCACACCACTGCGTCCCAGCTCGGCGAAACGCTGCATCGCGGTGGGACGACAGTCGATGGGGGTCTGGTCCAGCTTGAAGTCGCCCGTGTGGACAACGGTCCCAACCGGAGTGTGGATGCCCAGACCAACCCCATCGGGGATGCTGTGCGCGACCTCCAAAAACTCGATCAGAAACGGCCCCAGCTGCAGACTCTTGTCCGGCGTGACCTCGTTCAGCATCACTTTGCCCTGCAGCCCGTGCTCCCCGAGCTTGGCGTTCACCAATCCCAGGGTCAGCCGTGTACCGTACACAGGTGCGTCAATCTCTTTGAGCAGGTAGGGCAAAGCCCCCACATGGTCTTCGTGCCCGTGCGTGATGATTATCCCGAGCACCCGGTCCTTGTTCTCCACCACGTACGAGAAGTCGGGCAACACCAGATCGATGCCCAACATCTCGTCATCGGGGAACATGAGACCGGTATCGATGACCACGAGGGCGTCGCCGTGCTCAAGGACCATCATGTTCTTTCCGATGGCCCCGAGACCCCCCAGGGGTATGACTTTGAGCGGTTCAGTCGTCACAGGTCGCGAGTAGAACCTCCGCGCAGAC
>JAFGIH010000687.1 GCA_016929985.1 Thermoleophilia bacterium
AAGCAGGTGTTCCGGGTCATCTACCTGCTGCCCTACCTGGTCCCTTCGGTGGCGGCCGCGGTTGTGTTCGAGCGGCTGTTCTCCCTCCGCCCCGAGTCCTTCGCCAACCAGGTGCTGCTGCTCTTGGGGGGCAAGCCCCTGCAGTGGCTGCGGGAGCCCAAGGGCATCTTCGCCATGATCTCCGGGGGCAGGATGCCGACCGAGGTCCCCGGCGTGGTCGGCAACTACTGGCTCACCTGGGCGCAGGGCCCCGGGCTGGCCCTGGTGTCGATCATGTTCTTCAACTGGTGGGTCTTCATCGGCTACTACGCCCTGATCTACACCAACGGCCTGTCCAACATTCCAAAGCAACTCTACGAGGCGGCACAGGTCGACGGCGCGGGTCCGCTGAAGTGCTTCTTCCGCATCACCGTTCCCCTGCTCTCCCCCTCGACCTATTTCCTGAGCCTGCTGGGGGTGATCGGCACCTTCAAGGCCTTCAACCACATCTTCGTGCTCCGCAACGCCGCCGCTCAGGAAGCGGTGGACACCATGAGCCTCGAGATCTTCTTCACCTTCTTCCGCAAGCAGCGCTTCGGCTACGCCGCGGCCATGTCCATGTTCCTCCTGGTGATCGTCATCGTTCTGACGCTGGTCCAGCGGCGTTTCATGGAACGGAGGGTGACCTATGGCGACTAGCACCGCCCTCCACCGCATCAGGAAAGTCCCCACCGGGCGCATCGTGGTGTTCCTCATCCTGTTCGCCGGCGCCTTCGTGGCCGTGGTTCCCTTCCTGTACATGGTCAGCCACTCCCTCAAGACCTACGGGGAGTCCACCACGCGGGCCAGCGCCATCGTCTTCGATCCCGAGTTCTGGCCCCAGTCCCTGCAGTGGGAGAACTACCAGCGGGCCTGGCGGGAGGCGAAGTTCTCCCTGTACTTCAAGAACTCGGTCATCATCACCGTGGTCACGGTGCTGGGCATCGCGGTGGTGTCGAGCATGGCCGCCTACGCCTTCGCCAAGCTGCGGTTCGCGGGCCGAGACGTGATTTTCGGCGTGCTCCTCATGACCCTCATGATCCCCGAGACCGTGCTGCTCATCCCCAACTTCATCGTGGTGTCCAAACTCGGCTGGATCGACCGGCTGCCGGCTCTCACCGTGCCGTTCATTGGGAGTGCGTTCTACATCTTCCTCCTGCGGCAGTTCTTCGCCCAGGTCCCGAACGAGCTCGTGGAGAGCGCGACCATAGACGGCTGCCCCCACCCGCGCATCCTCGTCTCGATCATCCTGCCCCTGGCCAAGGCTCCGATGTTCACCGTGAGCTTCCTGGGGTTCATCGGTGCGTGGAACGCCCTGCAGTGGCCCATGGTGGTCACCCAGACCGATCGGTGGAGGCCCATCCCCGTGGGGCTCATCACCTTCATCACCGAATTCGGCGCGGAGACGCAGCTTCGGATGGCCGGGGCGGTCATCGCCATCATCCCGGTGCTCGCCCTGTACTTCGTGGCGCAGAAACAGTTCACGGAAGCCATCGCCCGCAGTGGCCTCAAGGGATGATGTATGGCTATATTTCCGATGGGAGCACACCCCCGGCGGCCACGCTGCCTCGGGGAGTCACATTTCCGCACTACCACAGGAGGTACTATGAAAGGCAGAAGGATTCTCGCGGTTCTGGCGGCTCTGCTGCTGCCGGTGGCCGTGTTCGCAGGGGCGACACAGGAAGGCGCTGCGACCACGTCGACCGTGGCGAACGTCGACCCCACAGGAGCGGAGGTCCTGTACTGGCACCAGCACAGCGGTGCACGGCAGGAGGGACTCGACGGCATGATCGCCGATTTCAACTCCTCGAACGAATGGGGCATCACGGTCACGGGTGAGTTCGCGGGCGGCTACGACGACGTCTACAACAAGATGATCACCGCCATCGCGGGGGGCCTGCTCCCGAACCTGGTGGTGGCCTACCAGAACCAGGCCGCCGGCTACCAGGTGGCCGACGCCCTGGTGGACATGGACATCTACGTCAGCGACTCCAAGTGGGGCCTCACCGCCGAGGAGAAGGCCGACTTCTTCGAGGGATTCTACAACCAGGACATCAGCGCCCAGTTCGGCGGCACTCGCCTGGGCTTCCCGCCCCAGCGTTCCCTCGAGGTGATGTACTACAACAAGGACTGGCTCAAGTCTCTGGGCTTCGACAATCCCGCGGCGAGCTGGAGCGACTTCTACGCCCAGGTGAAAGCCGCCCGCGATCCGGCCAAGGACAAGTGGGGCTATTCGGTACGCACCGACGCCTCCAACGTCTTCGCCCAGATCATCTCCCGCGGTGCCGACATCCAGAACCCCGACGGCTCGGGGTACCAGTTCGACATCCCCCAGCTCAAGGACGCCATGCGGATGTTCCAGCGCATGTACCAGGAGGGGATCGTCAAGAAGATAGCTGAGAACTACGGCGACCAGACCGACTTCGGCAATTACATCGTCATGTTCACCATGGGCTCGACCTCGGGCATGCCCTACTACCAGCGCGCGGTGGATGCGGGCCAGAACGGGCCCTTCGAGTGGTCGGTCACGGCCATCCCGCACTCGACCCCCAAGCCCGTGCTGGACGTGTACGGCGCCAGCCTGAGCATCCCCAAGACCACCGAGAAGCAGCAGCTCGCCGCGTGGCTGTTCATCAAGTGGATGAGCGAGCCCCAGCAGCAGGCGGACTGGGTGAAGATCTCCAACTACTTCCCCGTGCGGAAGTCCGTGGCGCCGCTTCTGACCGACTACCTGGCGGAGAACCCCAAGTACAAGGACGCCCTGACTCTGCTCAACTCCTCCGGTACCGCGGCCGAGCCGCCGTGGGCCGGCTACGACGAGGTGCGTGACACCATGGAGGCCATGTTCAACGCCGTGCTCGACGGCGCCGACGTGGATCAGGCAGTAAAGGATCTCGAAGAGGAAGCCAACAAGATCCACCGGGAGGCCTCTCCGTAGCGGAGGCTTCTCGAGACAGAGAGCCTGAATCCAGGCGAGGGGCGGCGGCGCGCGGCGTTGCCGCCCCTCTGCGTCTGTGGCCCTGCCGCGTGCGGCGCCGGGCGGCCTTGACCCCCACCGGCGGCGGGGATAGAAGTGTATCTCATGTCCATCCCCGCCCGACCCATCACCCACGGCCCCGCTCACCACTGGTTCGGCTACTACGACAAGGAGCAGTTCGACCCTGCGAGCCGCTCTGTCCTGGGCATGGAGATCGACTTCGAGGGCCGCTCCCCGCGCCCCGACGACGAGATCCGCCTGGGAGTGATCGATCTACAAGACGGCGAGCGGTGGCGGCAGATCGGCACGACTACGGCCTGGTGCTGGCAGCAGGGCTGCATGCTGCAGTGGGTGCCGGGCACCGACAGCACGGTTATCTACAACGACCGCGAAGGCGATCGGTACGTGAGCAGGATCGTCGACACAGCCGGCGGCCGCGTTCGCACCCTCTCCTCCCCCGTGTACGCCCTGGCGCACGACGGGCGCCACGCGGTCGCTACCGATTTCCGCCGCGTCAACGACATGCGACCCGGCTACGGCTACTGCGGTATCCCCGACCCGAACTACCACGTGCTCGCCCCGCAGGACTCGGGGGTCTGGCTCGTGGATCTGGAGTCGGGCCGAAGCCGGCTCGTGGTCTCGATCGCCGAGGCGGCCGCCATCCCCTTTCCCCACGCAGACATCGGCAGCGCCAAGCACTACTTCAACCACCTGCTCGTGGCCCCGGACTCCCAGCGCTTCGTGTTCCTGCATCGCTGGCGGTACGTGAAAGACGGACCCTGGGAGACCCGCATGCTCTGCGCCCGACTCGACGGCTCGGAGCTCCGGGTCGTCAACGACTGCGGGCTGGTCTCTCATTTCATCTGGCGTGACCCCGAGCACGTGCTGATGTTCACCCGCGCCCCGGAAGACTCGCCGGCGGGCGAAGCGCCGCGCGATACCGCCCCTGCCGAACACCGGGCCTTCTACCTCTACGAC
>JAFGIH010000688.1 GCA_016929985.1 Thermoleophilia bacterium
GGCCAGGAACCTATCTCCGCTTGCGGCTCTTCGGCACCAACGGGGCGTCCTCGCGTTTGTCTATCGGGACATAGTCGCGCTGGGCCTCCCCGACGTACACCTGGCGCGGGCGGTAGAGGGCCGTTCCCGAGTCGTGCACCTCTCGCCAGTTCGCGATCCAGCCAGGCATGCGGCCCATGGCGAACATCACCGTGAACATGTTCACCGGTATCCCCATGGCCCGCAGTATGACGCCGGAGTAGAAGTCCACGTTGGGATACAGCCGGCGCTCGATGAAGTAGGGATCGTTCAGAGCCACGTCCTCCAATCTCTTTGCGATCTCGAGCAGGGGATCAGCGGCCTTGAGTTTGCCGAGCAGCTTGTCGGCCGTCTCCTTCATGATCGCGGCGCGGGGGTCGTAGTTCTTGTATACGCGGTGGCCGAAGCCCATGAGGCGCAGCGGCGAATTCTTGTCTTTCACCTGGGAGATGTAGTCGTTCAGGTCGACATTGTCGTCGTGCAGTTGTTGCAGCATCTCCACCACCGCGGCGTTGGCTCCCCCGTGCAGCGGTCCCCACAGCGCGCACACGCCGGCTGCGCAACTGGCGAACATGTTCGCGCCCGAGGAAGCGACCATCCGGACGGTGCTCGAAGAGCAGTTCTGTTCGTGATCGGCGTGCAGGATGAGGATCAACTGCAGGGCGGCCACGGTCTCGGGATCGGGTTCGTAGTCGCTGAAGGGTAGGGAGAACATCATGTGCAGGAAATTCGAGCAGTAGTCGAGGTGTGGCTTGGGGTAGATGATCGGCTGGCCGATGGACGCCTTGTACGCGGCGGCCGCGATGGTGCGGATCTTGCTGATGAGCCGGGCGGCCGCGATGAGGAAGGTCCGCGTGCTCTCCATCTCCATGAGGTCGGGCTCGTAGCAGCTCATCGCGTTTATCATGGCCGACAATATGGCCATGGGGTGCCCCGTCGCGGGGAACCCGTCGAAGTGGTGATAGAGCCCCTCGTGGATCATCTCGTACTTGGTGAAGAGGCCGCTCCAGGCCTTGAGTTGCTCACGGGTGGGCAACTCCCCGGTGATGAGCAGCCAGCACGTCTCCACGAAGGTGCTCTTCACCGCCAGTTGCTCGATGGGGATGCCACGGTAGCGCAGGACGCCCTTCTCGCCGTCTACAAAGGTGATGGCTGAGCGGCACGAACCGGTGTTCATGTAGCCCTCGTCGAGCGTCACGCAGCCGGTGGCATCTCGCAATCCTGTGATATCGAGACCACGATCGCCTTCCGAGCCTGAGACGACCGGGAGCAGGTGCGTCTTGTCGTTGATGATGAGCTTGGCGGTCTCTGTCATGTGTGCTGCCCCTCTCGTCCCGACCGTGTGCCTCCAGCCCGCCCGGCATCCGTCGCCGAAGCCGTTTGGCGCTCCTTCAGTCTAGCCGATTGCCGGCAGCAGGCCGCTTCGGAGGGTGTTTGCCCCATGCCATTCCGGTCCGGGCGGGTCCGTGGATGCTAAACTCACCGTTACACATGGAACAATGGCATAGCCACCTACTGCGCGAAAGAGTCGACCAGAGCAGCCTGCTGATACAGGGCAACCGTGCCTGCGCTGTGGGCGCCCTCGATGCTGGGGTCCGTTTCTTTGCGGGCTATCCCATCACTCCGAGCTCCGAGATCATGGAGGCCATGGCCGAAGAGCTGCCCAAGATCGGGGGGGTCTTCGTGCAGATGGAAGACGAGATCGCCTCGATCTGCGCCTGCATCGGGGCGTCGCTGACTGGCGAACTGGCCATGACGGCGACCTCGGGTCCGGGTTTCTCGTTGATGCAGGAAGCCATCGGTTACGCCATCATGGTCGAGACGCCTCTACTCATCGTCAACGTCATGAGGGCGGGACCATCGACCGGCCGTCCCACCGCCCCGTCGCAGGGCGACGTGATGCAGGCGCGCTGGGGCACACACGGTGACCATCCGGCCATCGTTCTGGCTGCGTCCAACGTCGCCGACATGTACCGGTTGACTATGGCGGCTGTGCGCTTCGCTCAGCGTTTCCGCACCCCCGTGATCCTTCTGGCCGACCAGTTGGTGGGCCAGATGCGCGAGAGCTTCTCGCCCGAGTTGATCGGCCGCTATCGTCTGACGAGCGGCGACTTCGACTTCACGCCGGGCTATATCCACCCCGACTTGGCGCGGGAAGTCCGGCCCCCACACGTCCTCGGCTCGGGGAGCAACCCGCACGTGACGGGGCTGTACCATGACGAGACCGGTTTTCCCAACAACGATCCCGAGAGAAGCAGCGACTTCTTGCGCGAGCTCTACAACAAGGTGGCTCATCACCGTGGCGAGCTCTGCCTGTACGACGTGAAGAACGAGGGCAGGGGCCGGGTGTGCATCGTGGCCTACGGGTCGTGCGCGCGCACGGCACGAGCCGCTTGGAGGCTGGCCGAGCAGGAGGGCCTGCCGGTGGAGGTGCTACACCTCTATACGCTGTTCCCTCTTCCGGTGGAGATCATCCAGACGGTGGCCCGTCGCGTGGAGTTCATGCTCATCCCTGAGTTGAATCTGGGGCAGTACGCCCATGAAGTGCGCAAGATGGCCGAGCAATGGACCACGGTCATCGGCATGGGCAAGATCGACGGCACCCTGTTCACGCCGCGGGAGATCCTCGACCGCATCGCCGAGCTCATCGGCAAGTACGAGAGCGTGTAGCCTATGCCTCTGGAGTTCGAAGAGTTACTGCACAGCGAGCGGCTGCCGCACATCTGGTGCCCGGGTTGCGGACTCGGTATCGTGACGGCCGCCTTCTTGCGGGTCGTCGTGGAACTGGGCCTCGAGCGCGAGAACACGGTGGTGGTGAGCGGCATCGGTTGCTCCAGCCGCGCTGCCAACTACCTCGACCTAGGCACCGTGCACTCCATCCACGGCCGCGCGCTGGCGGTCGCCACGGGTGTCAAGATGGCCCGTCCCCACTTCGATGTGGTGGTGTTCACGGGCGACGGCGACGGGGCAGCCATCGGAGGCAATCACTTCATCCACGCGTGCCGGCGCAACATCGATCTCACCTGCATCCTCTTCAACAACCAGACTTACGGCATGACCGGGGGCCAGACAGCGCCCACCATGAACGTGGGTGACCGCTCCACCACCGCCCGCCACGGCCAGGTGGAGCCTCCTTTCGATCTGTGCAGGTTGGCTGAGGCAGCGGGGGCGAGTTTCGTGTCCCGGGGCATAGCGGCCAACGTCCGTGAGATGGAGAAGCTCATCAAGCGGGGCATCGAGCACCGCGGGTTCTCCTTCATCGAAGCGGTGGTGCCGTGTCCCACCGAGTTCGGACGGCGCAACGGCAAGTCGAACGCCATTGACATGCTCGAGGACGAGCGTGCCCGCGCGGTGTCGGTGGCCAAAGCTGCGAAGATGTCGCATGAGGAGTTGGCCGGCAAGATCGTGACGGGTGTCCTCCACGAAGACCAGTCGGCTCCCGAGTTCCAGCAGGCCTATGCTGCGAAGGCCCTCGAGCAGGCCAAAGCTGCCAAGGCCCGCGTGAAGATGGCGACGCCGGCCAAGCCGCCGGTGGGGGAACAGAAGTGAGCACCCGCCCAAAGGCGTCGGACAGACACGCGCCCGCCACGGGTGCCGCGCCACAGAGCGAAGTAGTGCCCGTCCGCACGGGCTTGTTGGCAGACCACCATTTTGTGGAGGCCCGCTTCGGCGGAAGCGGCGGCCAGGGCGTGGTGCTCATGGGGATCATCCTGGCGACGGCCGCCAACTACGACCGCCGCTGCGTGGTACAGACTGAGTCATACGGACCTGAGGCCCGCGGAGGCTACAGCCGCAGCGATGTGATCATCTCCGACCAGCCCATCGACTACCCCAAGATCGACCACTACGACCTGCTGGTGGCACTCTCCCAGGACTCCGCGGTGGGCTACGTAAAGAACCTGCGCCGCGACGGCATCCTCATCTACGAGTCGGACAAGGTGACGACGCTCCCCGCATTCTACGGGACGAAGGTCGGCGCACCCTTCACTCGCTGGGCGCAGGAGGAGACCGGCCGCATACAAGCGGCCAACGTCGTTGCTCTTGGCGCCGTGGTGGCTGTGACGGGCATAGTCTCGGCTGAATCGCTGCAGAGGGCCGTCGCCGAGGCCGTCCCCGCGGGTACGCAGGAAGCCAACCTCCGCGCGCTGGCAAGGGGCCTTGCCCTCGAGCCGGCCGATCAGGGAGCCACGCCCGCCTAACACCAGGGTGCCCTGCCGTTCGGAGGGTTGCCTGCCCCGGCGCTCTGTTGCGCCGTCTCCGCGGTGCTAGACTCGATAGCGCGATGGAACTCTGGCACAGTCACCTGCTGCGCGAGAAGGTCGATCAGAGCAGTCTGCTGGTCCAGGGAAACCGCGCCTGTGCTCTCGGTGCGCTCGACGCGGGGGTCCGTTTCTTCGCCGGATATCCCATCACGCCCAGTTCCGAGATCATGGAGACCATGGCCTACGAGCTACCCCGGGTGGGCGGTGTCTTCGTACAGATGGAGGACGAGATCGCCTCTATCTGCGCGTGCATCGGGGCGTCGGTGTGCGGGCGGATGGCCATGACGGCGACCTCCGGCCCGGGCTTCTCGCTGATGCAGGAGGCTATTGGCTACGCCATCATGGTCGAGGCGCCGCTGGTGATCGTGGACGTCATGCGCGAGGGGCCGTCCACAGGCCGGGTGAGTGTACCTTCACAGGGCGACGTGATGCAGGCCCGCTGGGGCACGCATGGCGACCACCCCGCTATCGTGCTGGCAGCCTCCAACGTGGCCGACATGTACCGGCTGACCATGGCGGCCGTGCGCTTCTCCCAACGCTTCCGTACCCCGGTCACCCTTCTCTCCGACGAGGTGGTGAGCCACATGCGCGAGAGCTTCTCTCCGGAGTTGGCGGAGCGCTACCGCCTGACGAGCGGCGATTTCGACTTCACGCCCGGCTACGTGCATCCCGACCTGGTGCGCGAAGTGCATCCGCCCCATGTGCTGGGCTCGGAGACGAATCCTCACGTCACGGGGTGCACCCACGACGAGACCGGCTTTCCCACCAACGACGCAGGAAAGAGCGAGAAGTTCCTGCGGGAGCTGTACGACAAGGTGACTAACCACCGCGACGAGCTCTGTCTCTACGACATGAAGAACGAGGGCAAGGGCCGGGTTTGCATCGTGGCCTACGGGTCGTGCGCCCGGAGCGCCCGGGCTGCCTGGAGGCTGGCCGAGCGGGAGGGGCTGCCGGTGGAGGTGCTGCATCTCTACACGCTGTTCCCGCTGCCGGTGGAGGTCATCCAGCAGGTGGCGAGAAGGGTGGAGTTCATGATCATCCCCGAGCTCAACCTGGGCCAATACGCTCGCGAGGTGCGCAAGCTGGCCGAGAACTGGACCACGGTGGTCGGCATCAACAAGATCGGTGGGAATCTCATCACCCCCCGAGAGATCCTCGACGAGGTGACCCGGCTGATCGGCAAGTACGAGAGCGTGTAGCCCGTGACCCTCGAGATCGAACAGTTCCTGCATACCGAGCGGCTGCCGCACATGTGGTGCGCGGGATGCGGCATCGGCATCGTCACGGGCGCGTTCTTGCGGGTGCTGGTCAAGCTTGGCCTGAAGCGCGAGGAGACGGTGGTGGTCGGCGGGGTGGGGTGCTCCAGCCGGGCGGCCGGTTATGTGGATGTGGGCTCCATGCACACCATCCATGGCCGGGGGCTGGCCTTCGCCACCGGCATCAAGATGGCGCGGCCGGAGTTCACGGTGGTTGTGTTCACGGGCGACGGCGACGGGGCGGCCATCGGAGGCAATCATCTCATCCATGCCTGCCGGCGCAACATCGACATGACCTGCATCTTGTTCAACAACCAGGTGTACGGCATGACCGGGGGGCAAGTGTCGCCCCTGGCCGGCTGGGGCGACTTGGCGACCACGGCCCCGTACGGCCAGGTGGAGGAGCCGTTCGATCTGTGTGGACTGACACGAGCCGCCGGCGCCACCTTCGTGGCCCGGGGCACCGCGGCCGACATCGAGCCCCTGCAGGACATGATCGAACAGGGCGTCAGGCATCCCGGCTTCTCTTTCGTAGAAGCGGTCGTGCCGTGTCCCACAGAGTACGGGAAACGAAATATACCGGGGGGCGTGCTTGCCATGCTGGACGACGAGAAGCGGCGGTCGATATCCGCAACCGAAGCTGGGCGGCTGGGACCTGAAGAACTGCGAGGTAGGATCATCACCGGTATCCTGCACCATGACACCGGCCGGCCGGAGTTCCAGCGGTCGTATGCGACCATCATCGAAAGGGCACAGGCAGAGGCGGCCGCCGAAGTCGGGGCCGCGGCCGCGGCCGGGCAGGGCGACAGACAGGGGGATGAGGGATGAGCGAGATCGGTCCGAGCGGATTCAGTCAGCCGGCTATCGGGACGGGCCCCGCTCCGGCACGCGCCGGTCTGTTGGCGGAGCGCGACTTCCTTGAAGTTCGCTTTGGAGGTACCGGGGAGCAGGGCGTCATACTGATGGGAGTCATCTTGGCCATGGCGGCGAC
Source organism: Thermoleophilia bacterium (assembly GCA_016929985.1). The sequence continues at coordinate 6,528 of JAFGIH010000688.1, forward strand.
CTTGGACCATCGCTATGTGGCGCAGACGCAGACCTACGGTCTGGGAGAGCGGGAGGGCTACGGTCACAGCGACGTCATCATCTCCGACTACCCTATCGACTACCCGGAGATCGAGGGTGCGGATGTTCTTGTCGCCCTATGCCAGGACGCGGCGGACGGGTACGTGGACCTTCTACGGCCGAGCGGCATCCTCATCTACGACCCGGACGACGTCGCAGTGCCGCTGAGGTTCAGAGGCACGACGTTCGGCGTTTCCTTCAACCGGCTATATTCTGAGATGACCGGCCGGCCCGAGACAGCCAGCGAGGTCCTCGCGCTGGGGGCGGTGGCCGCTATCACCGGCGTGGTGTCGCAGGTCTCGCTGCGCAAGGCAATGCTGAGCACGGTGGGGGCAGGCGTGAAAGGCGTGAACGAAAAAGCTCTGGCCCGGGGACTGGACCTCGACCCGGCAGAATGGCGAAAGGACGGCACATGCTCGTAGCGGGCATCGATGTAGGGGCGAAGAACGTACATGTCGTGCTGATCAAGGACGGCGAGCTGGTGGCGAGGGCGGCGGTGGCCTCGGGCTTCGATCACGAGGATTCAGCCGAGCGGGGCCTGGCCGAGGCGGCTCGTATCGCCGGGGTGAAACGCGAGGACATCGGGCGGGTGGCGGCCACGGGCGCAGGTCGGAAGGCGTTGGCCTTCGCGGCGGAGCAGCCGACCGAGATCGCGGCCGACGCGCGCGGGGCTTTCGACCTGTACCCGGGGGCCCGAACGGTCGTTGATGTTGGCGCTGATGAGGCCCGGGCCATCAAGGTTGGCGAGGGCGGCAAGGTCGTTGACTTCGCTATCAACGAGAAATGTGCGGCAGGCGCCGGAGCCTTCGTGGAGGCCATGAGCCGGGCGCTCGAGATGCCGCTCGACGAGTTCGCCAAGGCCTCCCTGGACTCGACCGAGACCATCCCCATGAACGCGCAATGCACGGTCTTCGCGGAGTCGGAGGTGGTGAGCCTCATCCACGCCAACACGCCGCCCGGCGACATCGCCCGGGCGGTGCACGATGCGATGGCGAGCCGAGTGTCGACCATGGTCCGGCGTATCGGGGTCGAGGACCCCGTGGTGCTGGGAGGCGGGGCGGCACTGAACGTGGGATTCGTGAAGGCTCTGTCGGAGGCGCTGGGCGGGGTGGACATCCACGTCCTTACCGACGCGGAATATCTAGGTGCCCACGGGGCGGCTCTTATCGCCTGGGAGGCGGCGCTGAAGGGGTGAGGGTCCCCTTTCCCTACAACGGAACCCCTGTGCCCCGGGCGCTAAATATGAGTATACTTCGGCCATGAATGGATGATCCCTAGACCTGTGGGGCGGAGGTTTTGTGGACCGAGTCTATTGTGGGCACACTCAAGCGGCGGATTTGAGCCTCCAACCAGCGAAGTCTGGCTGGGGAAGGCCGGAGCTCGTCATTCTGGTTCGGAGCATGCCAGAAGAAGCTGTGCTGACAGGCTGCAAGACCAGTCTGACGGCTGGCTCTGGCCACAACAACTGGTGCGTTAACCCCGGCAGTCAGCAGGCCTGCAGCGCAGTAAGCGGCTCTTAGCTCGAAAGGACAAGCGGGAGAGCGAACCCAGTTGAGTCTATTCGCGCGGATCGGACTGTACGCCGTACGCCCGCGCCTGCACCTCGTACATCTCCGCATAACGCCCACCCAGCGCCATCAGCTCATCGTGCGTGCCGCTCTCGATGATGCGTCCCTGATCGAAGATGTGGATGCAATCGGCGGTGCGCACCGTTGAGAAGCGGTGGCTGATCAGCACCACCGCACGTCCCCTGGCGAGCTCCTTGATGTGTTGGAACACGTCCCACTCGGCCTGCGGGTCGAGGGCGCTGGTCGGTTCGTCGAACACCAGGATCTGCGCATTCCGGACGAAAGCCCGCGCAAGGGCGATCTTCTGCCACTCCCCCACGCTCAACTCCTCACCGTCGTCGAACCACTTGCCGAGTACGGTGCTGTAGCCATGGCGGAGGCGGTGGATGAAATCGTCGGCCCCGGCATCCCGAGCCGCGGTTTCGATTGCGCTGTCAGCCTCGTTCAGCATCACGTTCCCCAACCGGATGTTCTCCCGGACCGTCAGCTGATACTGGGCGAAATCCTGAAAGATGACGCTCATGTTGCGGCGGAGATCCAAAACGTCGAACTCGCGTATGTCTGTGCCGTCGACGGTGATGCTGCCGCTGGTGGGGTCGTAGAGCCGGCAGAGGAGCTTGACCAGCGTGGTCTTGCCCGAACCGTTGGGGCCGACGAACGCGGTCACCTCTCCCGGCCTGATAGCGAGAGAGACCTCTTGAAGAGCCGTGCGCTCGGTGTCCGGATAGCTGAAGACGACGTTGTCGAAGCGGACGCCCTCGTCAATCTGCTGCGGCACCGGCACCGGCTTCTTCGAAGGGATAATGCGCGGCTCGAGTGCCATGAACTCGTCGAAATAGGATAGGAAAAGGCTGTCCTCGTAGAGGGTGGCGAATCCGCGCAGGACCGCCTGCAGCGAGCCCAGACTGGTCTGGAAGGCCTGGTAGTAGGCCATCATGTCGCCCAGGGTGATATCGCCCTGGATGGCCCTCCAGGCCACATAGGCGAACGTCCCGAACACCGCCAGCACGGCCGCAGCGCCCGCGCCCAGTTCGGCCAGCGAGCGCCAAGCCACTAGGCCGATGAGTTCGCGGCGTAATCTCTGCCGCAGGCTCCGATGCCAACTACGGAAACGGTCGCCGAGGCCGAAGAGGCGCATCTCCTTGGCGTGGCCGCTGTCGGTGAGGAGCCAGTGGGCATAGTACGACTGGCGCTCCGTCTCGGTGCGGCGCCGTTGCCAGGCGAAGAGCCTGCGCGAGTAGAGGAATCGCACCGCTGCTCCGGGGATGGCGGCTGCAAGCACGATCAGACCCACCACCCAATGCAGCGAGAGCAGCA
>JAFGIH010000077.1 GCA_016929985.1 Thermoleophilia bacterium
CCACCGCGTAACTATGCACGAAGTAGAAGGCCGATCCCTCTGGGACGCCCTCAAAAAAGTCGGAACACGTGCACGACTGCACCTGGTTCCACCCGATGTGGGGCACCTTCACCTTGGGCGGCAGGGCCCGAACGTCGCCCCGGATGAGGGCCAACCCGGAGACACCCGGGTCTTCCTCGCTCGATTCGAATAGCACCTGCAGGCCGAGGCACACCCCCAGAAAGGGCACCCCCGCTTCGATGCGCAGCAGCAACGGCTCGACGAGACCCCTCTCCTCCAATTGCTCCATGGCGGCGCCGAACGCGCCCACGCCCGGGAGCACCAGAGCGGGAGCCGACCTGATCGCCCCGGTATCGGATCCGACAGCGGCCTGTACGCCCACATGTTCGAAGGCCTTCTGTACCGAGCGGAGGTTACCGGCGCCGTAGTCCACGATGTAGAGCGGCTGGGCCCTGCTCACAGAACCCCTTTTGTCGAGGGGATACCCGCCGTCCGCGGATCGAGGGTGACGGCCTGCCTGAGGGACCTGCCAAATGCCTTGAAGACCGCCTCGATGGTGTGATGCACGTCACCGCCCGCCAACACATGCACGTGCAGGGTCATCCGGGCGTTGTTGACCACGGCGCGCAGGAACTCGGCCACCAGGGCACTCTCGAACCCGGCGATGTTCTCCGCCACCGGGCCACCTTCATAGGTGAAGTACGGCCGGCCGCTCAGATCGAGCGCAACCAGCACCAGGGCCTCGTCCATGGGCACGATCGTGTTGCCGTACCGGTTGATGCCCCGTTTGTCGCCCAAAGCCTCTGCGAGAGCCGTACCTAGGCAGATGCCCACATCCTCGACCGTGTGGTGTCCGCCCGTGTGCAGGTCGCCCTTGGCCTGGATCTCGAGGTTGAAGAGCCCGTGACCGGCCAACAGCTCGAGCATATGATCGAAGAACCCCAACCCCGTCGACACGGTAGCCCGGCCCGAGCCGTCAAGCTCGAGGCATACGCCGACTTTGGTCTCACGAGTCTCGCGCTCTACACTGCTCGTTCTGCGCGCCGCCTCGACAGTCTGAGGCGCTTTGCCGGGTCCCGTTGCCTCCCCCACTTCATCCTCCGTGATAGAATCATCGAACCCCGTTGACTGCACGGTCTTCGGCATATCTCGACCGGGCACCAGAGCGTTTGAGGAGAATACCACAGCGGCACTGGTCGCTTGGCTATGCCTTTTCAACCTTTCGTTTCATAGTGTCGGCGCCGACATCCGAGGTTCGGCCTGCGGCGAGTCGTGGTTCGTGTGGGGTCCGGGTGACCGAAAAGGAAGGTGAGACGGGAGCTATGCCTTGACCAAACGTCGGGCGGTGGTAGGGGGCTCCGCTCTTATTGCGTATGTTGTCGCCTACTGCTCAGCGTGCCGGCTGGTGCCGGCCGATGATTTTGCCTGCACGCTCATATCCGACCTCGGTTTCGTGGCCCTCCAGGCCATCGTGCTCGTCCTCTGCATACTGGCGTGGCACCTCAGCAAGAACACGGGCAACCGATGGGTTTGGTTCGGTACTGGGCTCTGGCTGCTCCTTAATCTGTTCGCCGATTCTGTTTGGGCATATTACGAGGTAAGAGCACGAGTGAAGGTCCCGTTCCCCGGCTTGGCCGACGTGGGCTACTTGGGCAGCTACATCGTGGGGTTCCTGCTCGTCATCACGGCCACGCGCAAGGCGGTCGGCCGCCTGAGGGCCCTCGAGGCTTCGCTCGACGCAACGATGCTCACAATCGGGGTGGCAGGGTTGCTCTGGCCCTTCATCCTCGGTCCCATGCTGAGAGACGTGGAGGGTGGCTCAGGCTTCTGGGTCAATCTGGCATATCCGGTCGGGGATCTGCTGATACTTCTTGCGATCGTCTTCTTCTTCCTGGCTTCCTCCCATCGCGGTTCGAGACGGCCCCGCGGCTACCTCCTGGTCATCTCTCTAGCGATCCTCTGCCAGTCGGTGGCCGACTCCGCATACTTCATCGTAGTCCAGCGGGGCGGAGTCTACGGGCCGGGGAGCTGGATGGATACGGTGTGGCTGTTGGCGTTCGCCATCGCCGGCATCGCCGCCCTCATGGGTATACACGCCGCCGGACGGCCCTCGGTCGCCACCGTGGAAGAACCTCTCCCAGCGACAGCCCCACCCCCGCGCCGCGGTGAAACGCCGGGCCGGTGGAGGGTCCTCATCCCCTATGTTGTACTCGCGGTGCTCATTGTTGTCTTCATGCTCGAATTCCGCAGCAGCGGATGGCAATGGGGCAGTCGCACCTGGGGGCCCTTCGTCATGGGCTTCATAGCCGCCATGCTGCTCCTGGTGCGTCAGTACACCGTTTTGACGCAGAACCGTCGGCTCAGCGCCGGCCTCACTCAGACATCCGCCGAGTTGGAGGCAAAGGTAGACGACCTGGAAAGTCTGAACCGGCGACTTGAGATACTGAACGAGCAGTCGACTCGCATCAACACTCTGCGCGACCTGCGCGAAGTGGCGGGGGCAGGGCTCGAGTTGGCCTGCTCTTTCGCCGGGTGTCCGAGGGGCTGGCTCACCTTGAGGGATGATGACGGCCGAGAGTCCGTGGTCGCCACCAGGGGCCAGGTAGACCGCTACTATCCAGGGACTCCTTCGCTGAATGCCGTGAGCGTAGCTCGGGACGTCCTCAAAGCAGTGCCTCTGGAGATCCGAGGCGAGACTCTCGGCACCATGTGGCTCGTGAGGCCCGCCGAAGGCCGGCCGGAGGCCGACCTCCTGCCGGTCATCGCCACGCACGTAGCGACGTCCATCGACAACGCCAAACGATACGAAGAAGCAGTGCATCTTGCCGAGAGGGACGCGTTGACCGGCCTGTACAACCACCGCGGAATACACCGCCGCCTGGCGGGCGAGGCTCTACGCGCCCAGCAGAGCGGTGCGGAGCTGTCGCTCGTCATGATAGATCTCGATGATTTCAAAGCGCTCAACGACACGTACGGCCACCCCACTGGAGACGCGGTCCTGAGACACGTCAGCGATGCTGTCAGATCGGTGCTCAGACATGCCGATCTTGCCGGCCGGGTGGGCGGCGATGAGTTGCTCATCGTGTTGCCCAACACAGGCTCCGAGGGCGCCCTGCAGCTCTGCGAACGGCTCCAGACGGCCCAGCTCTCCAAGCCCTACACGGTTTCCAACGGCCGGCCCCTCCCCATCAGTCTGAGCCTCGGAGTAGCGACATGCCCGGAAGACGCACGGTCCCTGGGGCAATTGATCGAGATCGCCGACGCCAACCTTTATGCATCCAAACAACGGGGAGGCGGCACCGTCACCGGCGCTCCAGCCAACAGGCCTGACTCACCGCCGGTCGATGCAGCGGGCATCCTCGGCATCGCCGGACGACTGCTGAACGTGGTCGGCGCGCGCGATCACTACACCCGCCGTCATTCAGAGCATGTGGCTCTCTATGCGCTGTCGTTGGGTGAAGCCGTGGGGCTCTCGGACGAGTCGTTGAGCACGCTCCACGTGGCGGCCATGCTGCACGATGTCGGCAAGATCGGGGTGGCGGGGGATCTGCTCCGCAAACCCGGTCCGCTGGACGAGGGAGAAGAAGACATGGTCCGCCGCCATGCCGAGTTGAGCGCCGCGGTGATCAGAGACCTGCCCCGCCTCGCTCAGGTGGCCGAGGCCGTGCAGGCACACCATGAGAATCACGACGGGAGCGGCTATCCGGGAGAGATCTCGGGAGACGACATACCCGTGCTGGCCCGCATCTTGGCCATCGCCGACGCCTACTCGGCCATGACGTTCGACAGGCCCTACCGCAAGAGCCTGACGCCGGGCCAAGCCCGGGAGGAGCTCCTGAGATCCGCGGGAACCCGGTTCGACCCCGATCTGGTAGCCAAGTTCGTCCAGATCCTCGACGCGCAGGCGGCCCAGACTGCGGAGTCAGAGGCCGCAGCCGGCTAGGACGGGCCTTCCCCCGACCGCGACTCCGCCGAGACACGGTGAAAGAAGAAGCCTTCGCTGTCCGCGATCTTGGCGAGATGAGGCGTCAGCAGCCGCACGGCCTCGGGGGTCATCTCCACATACGACGATCGCTTCATGAAGGTGTTCACCGACAGCCCGGACGCGAACCGCGCCGAACCTTCCGTCGGAAGCACGTGATTGCTGCCCGCGATGTAGTCACCGAAGGCGGTAGGGGCAAGATGGCCCACGAACACCGCCCCGGCCGACTTGACCCGGGAGAGGAAACCCCGCGGGTCGGCGATCTGGATCTCGAGATGCTCCGGCGCGTAAGCATTGACGAGCGCTTCGGCCACGGCGAGGAAGTCCTCACCCGGCGTCGGATAGAACGCGGCCGACTGGGAATCCGCCTCCAAGTCTGTGGTCGTATCGCGGCCAACGCCCCGACCCGCGCCGCGTAATCTGTCCAAGGCCTTCTGCACCGCCTCGCACAGCGCCGCGGACTCGCCCATCAACACACCCGCCGCACCCATGCCGTGCTCCTCCTGGGCAAGCAGGTCGGCGGCGATCCACTCAGGCCGTGCCGTCCGGTCGGCAACCACCAGCACCTCGCTGGGGCCGGCCAGGCTGTCGATGCCGACGGTGCCGTAGACCTGGCGCTTCGCCTCCATGACGTACGCGTTGCCGGGACCGCCGATGACATCCACCCGGGGCACGGTCTCTGTGCCGTAGGCCATGGCCGCGATGGCCTGGGCCCCTCCGGCGCGGAACACCTTGTCGACGCCCACCAACCGGGCGGCGGCCAAGACCGAGGAGTTCACCTTGCCGTCGCGGCCGGGAGGCGTGCAGATGATGAGCTCGCTCACTCCCGCCACCTGCGCGGGGACCGCGTTCATGACGACCGTTGAGGCATAGGCGCCAAGCCCGCCCGGCACGTACAGGCCGGCCCGCTCCACGGGCAGATGGCGGATGCCCAGGCGTTGACCCTGCGGTCCTGTCTCTTCCCAGTCGGGCACCAGCTCATGCCGGTGGAACAAGGTGCAGTTGTCGCGTGAGATCTGCAGCGCCGCGACTACGGCGGGGTCGACCTCCGCGTAGGCAGATTCGAGGTCCGACTGAGAGACCGGGATAGTCTCGACGGCGGCCCCGGGCCAGTCGAAGCGCCGGGTGGCATCTACCAGGGCAGCGTCGCCGCGCGCTCGGACATCGGCCAGCAGTCGGGCGACGACATCGGCCACCTCGCGGCTCGTCGCTTCCGAAGGGCGAAGAGCCTCCACCTCTGAGGCTACAGACAGACGGGCAAGAGGCCTGGTCTTCACGGCCGCGGCTCCCGAGTCGGCAACATCCCCACGATCCCTATCTGGCCGCGCCGTTGGACGAGGCGGCGCTCCTCTGCGCCACCGCACCCTGGCAGACACAGCCCTCGCCGAGCAGGGCCTTGAGCTCCGCGAACAAGCTGGTTTGCGGATCGACCCGGAAACCGTCGCCGAATCGCAGACACCGAGCTCCACCACCTGTGCGGACGTACATATGGACCGAACACTGCCCCGGGAATCTCATCAGGATGCTTTTGAGGTTCTCTATCACACCGGCGGGGAAGCGGTCGCCGTCGACCGAGAGCGACACAGGCTCGAGCCCGGTTCTGGGGACGAAGGGCTCAATGGCCAATGGTATGAACTTCGTCTCGGCCTCGTCTTTGTGATCTACCCGGCCCTTGATCTTGACCACCTTGTCTTCCACCAGAAACTCCTTGCTGTCCTGGAAGATGCTCGGGAAGCACAACATCTCCACCGAACCCTCC
>JAFGIH010000689.1 GCA_016929985.1 Thermoleophilia bacterium
ATGGCGAACTCGACCGCGGTGTTGCCCAGGTCGTAGGCGTACCAAGCCTGCCGGGTGCGTCTGCCGGTGGTGCCGCCGTCTATCGCCGGGTCCGTGTACATCGAAGCTTAGTGTACTATGAGTGCTTCCGGACGCCAGGACGGCGATCTCTTCGAGGTGACGGTGGGCGATATCTACACGAGGAGCAGCGGGTCGACCGATCCGACGCAGCCTCTATTTCGCGAGACACAAGGCTTCAAGCAGTGGATCTTCATGGTCCCCATCATCGTCGTGGCTGCGATCGTGTGGTGGCAATTCGTCCAGCAGGTGATTCTCAGTAAGCCGCAGGGTGAGGAGCCCATACCGGACTGGCTGGCCTGGGTGCTCACGATTCTCTTCGGGATAGGACTGCCGATACTCGCGTCAAGGATGCGTTTAGTCACCGAGGTTCGCCCAGGGCGGGTGACTTTGAGGCTCGCGCCATTCCAGAGCAGGACCATAGTTGCCGAAGAGGTCCTGAAGGCGGTGGTGCGGCAGTACTCCGCGCTCAAGGAGTACGGAGGCTGGGGGGTCAAGACCAACCGCTGGAACGGCCGGGCCTACGTCGCCCATGGCGACAAAGGGGTCCAGCTGGTCCTGGCCACGAAGGAGTTGGTGCTCATCGGTTCTCAGCGTCCCGAAGAGCTGCTGTCTGCTCTCCAGCTGGCAGGCGCCGACCTAGGGCGGTACGACGAGCTGCTTGCCGAGGCGGCCGCGGCGGTGGAGGATCACGAGGCCGAAGAGGCCGAAGAAGACGAGGCTGAGGATGACGAGGAGGCCTGGCCGTGAGGATCGTGGTCGCGCTGGGTGGCAACGCGCTCCTCAAGCGGGGTCAGCCGCTCACGGTGGGTAACCAGCGCAAGAACGTGAAGATCGCCGCCCGCGCGCTTGCGCCGCTGGCGCGCGGGCACAGCCTGGTCATCACACACGGCAATGGCCCGCAGGTGGGCCTGCTTGCTCTCGAAGCGGCCGCGTATACGGGCGTTGAGCCCTACACCCTCGATGTCTTGGGCGCCGAGTCGGAAGGCATGATCGGTTACATGATCGAGCAGGAACTGGGTAACATGCTGCCCGAGGACGTCCCGTTTGCCACTATCCTGACTCAAGTGGAGGTCGACCCTGCGGACCCGGCGTTTGAACGTCCTTCCAAGCCCATAGGTCCGCAGTATCCTCGGGAAGAGGCCGAGCGGCTTGCCCGTGAACACGGCTGGAGCATCGGGTTGGACAACGGCCTGTACCGCAGGCTGGTGCCATCGCCTCGGCCGAAGCGGATCTTTGAGATACGGGTGGTGGAGTGGTTGGTGGAGCGGGGCGTCATCGTCATCTGCACGGGTGGGGGCGGCATTCCGACCGTCCTCACGCCCGACGGCGCGCTGGTAGGAGTGGAGGCTGTGATAGACAAAGACCATGCCGGGTCGCTCCTGGCCAGATCGTTGAGGGCCGAGATGTACCTGATGCTCACAGATGCAGAGGCAGTGTGGGACAACTGGGGTGAGCCCGATTCGCGGGCTATCCGCCGGGCGGCTCCGGATGCCTTGGAGGATATGGAGTTCGCCGCCGGATCGATGGGACCCAAAGTGGCGGCCGCCTGTGAATTCGCGCGGGCGACAGGTGGCAGAGCGGGCATCGGAGCATTGAAGGATGCTGTGGCTATCATGGAAGGACGCGCGGGCACTCTGATCTCGACCGAGTTCGACGGCCTCGAATACCGGCCGTCGTTGTTCGACCGATGAACGCCTATGCCATAGCCGCGCTGGTGGGCGTGCTCTTTGTCGAGGCCGTGGAGCTGGGCGGGATCCTGCTCAACCTGCGCGCGCTCGACCCCAAGGTGCCGGCGGAGTTCGCCGACCTCTATGACGCCGAGACCTATCGGCGTTCGCAAGAGTACACCCGGGCTCGCACCCGTCTGGGCATAGTCTCATCTCTCTTCGATCTGGCCGTGCTCCTGGCTTTCTGGTTCGCCGGGGGGTTCGGCCGGCTCGACGGCGTGGTGAGGGATTGGGGTCTGGGGCCTATCTGGGGCGGACTTGTCTTCTTGGTGATCTTGTTCGCCGCCCTTTGGGTGCTTGGGCTTCCTTTCAAGATCTGGGCGGTCTTCGTCACCGAAGAGAGGTTCGGCTTCAACCGCACTTCACCCGGCACTTTCGCGCTCGACTCCCTCAAGGGGATCGCACTGAGCGCAGTCTTGGAGATCCCGCTGGCGATCGCGTTTCTCGCCTTGTTCGAGTATGGGGGCCGCGCGGCTTGGGTCTACGCGTGGTTGGCTGTAGCCGCGTTCACTCTGCTCATCCAGTTCCTGGCTCCCAAAGTCATCATGCCGCTGTTCAACAAGTTCACGCCTCTGGAGGATGGCGAACTCAAGGACGCCGTCTTTGCATATGCAGAGCGGGTCGACTTCCCGCTGAAGGAGTTGTTCACCATGGACGCCTCACGGCGTTCGAGCAAGGGCAACGCCTTCTTCACCGGCTTCGGCAAGAATAGACGCATCGCCCTGTTCGACACGCTCATCCAACGGCATAACACCGACGAGTTGGTGACCATCCTGGCCCATGAGGTGGGCCACTACAAGAAGCGTCATGTGCTCGTCGGCACGGTGCTCTCCATGGTGGAGATGGGCGTGTTTCTGGGGCTCTTCGCTCTGCTGGTCGATCAGGCCGGCCTGTTTGAAGCCTTCCGTGTAGACGAGCCCTCTGTGTATGCGGGTGTCATCTTCGTTCCGATATTGCTTCGGCCCCTCCAGTTGGTGCTCTCGGTCGCGTCGGCGGCTCTGTCCCGGCATCACGAGCGGGTGGCGGACTCTTTCGCCATGACTACCACAGGTCGTGGCGATCTGCTGGCGGCGGGTCTGAGACGTCTCTCCAAGGACAACCTCTCGAATCTCACGCCTCACCCGTTCTATGTGTTCCTCGAATACTCGCACCCGCCTCTGCTGCAGAGGGTGAGGGCGCTCGAGGTGGGTCACGCGGGTCCGGATGAGCCGGCAAGCGCGCGAACGAATGTGCCGCGGTAGGCCTTGAACAGGTTAGAATCTCCTCCCACACGCGAAAGGAGCCGACCATGAAGATCGCACTCATAGGCCAGGCGGCCTTCGGCGAGAAGGTGCTGGAAGCACTGTTTCACGCTGGTGAGGAGATAGCGGTCGTATACATGCCGCCCGACTCCGCGGCAGGCAAGGCCAACAGTTTCAAGGAGCTGGCTGAGAGCAAGGGCATCCCCGTGCGTCAGCCGGGCAGGATGCGTGACCCCGAGGTCTTCGAGGACTACAAGACTTTCGGGGCCGATCTCAACGTCATGGCCTTCGTCACCGATATCGTGCCTCTCACTATCCTGAACCACCCTCCGTTGGCCACCATCCAATACCACCCGTCGCTGCTCCCGCGGCATCGGGGGGCGAGCGCCATCAACTGGGCCATCATCAATGGCGAGACCAAGACCGGACTCTCCATCTTCTGGCCGGACGAGGGTTTGGATACCGGTCCGATACTCATGCAGCGCGAGGTGGAGATAGAGCCCGACGACACCCTGGGAACCGTCTACTTCGACAAACTCTTCCCGGTGGGTGTCGCGGCCATGGTCGAGTCGGTGGACTTGATCAAAGAAGGCAAGGCGCCCAAGATCGCTCAAGATCTCACTCAGGGCGAGTACGAACCGATCTGCAACAACATGAAGATCGACTGGATGTACCCGGTCGGCGTCGTCTACAACGTCATCCGCGGCTGCAACCCATCGCCCGGTGCGGTCACTCGGTATGGCGACCAGGAACTTAAGATCTTGGATTGCCAGAGACTCCCTGCCAGTGGGACTGAGATTCCCGGGACCGTCACCGAGATCACAGAGCAGGGTTTTCAAGTGGCCTCCAGCGGTGGGAGTATCTTCGTCCGGCGCGTCCAGCCGGTAGGTAAGCCCAAGCTGAGCGCGGGGGACTTCGCGGCGTTCTTCAACCTCAAGGTCGGCGACCGGCTGGGCTGAGCGCCTCGGCCGGTTCTTGGGGTGTAGTCGCGGTGAGAGGTGCGCCGGGGATCATGCGATGCGTTGCGTCACGGGCTAACTATTTTTGTTTCAGTGTCAGACTCGGGGTACACTGCAGGTGCTTTGTTGAGACTGCTGGGGGAAACGGACGGGACTTCACAGCCAAGGCGGTAGAAGCCTTCGCAGGGAGGCGAGATGAAGAAGATCGCGATTGCGTCAGATCATGCAGGGTATCAACTCAAGGAGGTGTTGAAGGCCCACCTCGAATCGAGCGGGTACGCGGTGAGCGACTATGGGACCGACAGCGAGGAGGCGGTGGACTACCCGGACTACATCCGGCCGGCCGCCAAGAGCGTCGTGGAGGGTAGAAATGACCTCTGCATCGTCCTGGGCGGCAGCGGCAACGGTGAAGCCATAGTCGCGAACAAGGTGAAGGGGATGAGGTGCGCGGTCTGCTGGAGCGTGGAGAGCGCACGGCTGGCCAAGGAGCACAACGATGCCAATGCGATCTCTATCGGCGCCCGCCTCGTACGCCAGAGTCTTGCGAAAGAGATCGTCGATACCTGGCTGAACGCTGAGTTCGAGGGGGGGCGCCACGTCCGCAGGATAGAGAAGATCGAGCGCACGCGTCGCGACTGCCGACCGGACGGGAGTCTGGGAGTGTCCGGCTTGGGGAGCTGAGTCGCGGGCCTGAGGGCCCTGTTCGAAAACACACGCTGGAACAGTCCTGGTTTCCGTACCCTTGATTTGTGAACCATGCATAGACATATTATGAACCATGGTTCATGTACTGGACAGGGAAGAGTCCGCTCTCCTCCTCACGCAGATCGTCGCGCTCGAACACGAGGGCTTGGTCACACGCACGTTCCGTCGGCTCGATTCCGACCGGCAGCTCGCGGTCATCGAGGCCATCCTCAAGGAAGCGGCACAGGGAGGTCCGGCCTCTGTGACCATGAAGGGAGTCGCGGCTCGGGCCGAGGTGGCTGTTGGCTCCCTCTATCAGTACTTCCCCGACCGAGAGGGCATGCTGTTGTTCGCGGCCGACGTATCGAGCCGGTACCTCGTCGCCTGTTTCGACTATGTCCGGCCGATGCTGGCCGACATGCCTCTCCGCGAGGCCCTTGGGTCGTATCTGGGCGAGGGGATCTCATGGAGCCGGATGTACGCCGGGTTTCTCTCCTTCTTCGCGCGCGCCGCCTACCAACGGGATGCGGACACGGACGAAATGGTGGTGAGGCCGCTCGCCGCGGCCATGCGCGAGACGGTGGGTTCCATCCTCGTTGCGGCGCGCTCACGCGGCGAACTCCGCGACGATGTCGATATCGAGTGGGCGACGCGACTCATCCACGGAATCACCATCGTGGTCGGCGATGCTCAGCTCATGCCGTATCTCAACGACTACTTCCAGGTCGTGCCGGAGGGGGGCTCGGGTGAGACGGCCGTGACCGCCGCGATCGACTTCATCATCGCGGCGGTGGGGAGGGAACGTGGCGACCATCGTTCCTCAGTCGCCTCCTGACTTGATCGCGGCTGGGCCGTACGGCAACGGCGCGTCGTCGGCGCCCGGGCCTCGCGTCATTCTCAGGGCCGAGAAGATGAGCAAGCGTTTCGGGGATGTCGTCGCGGTCGACCGGCTCTCGCTCGACGTGCGCGAGGGCGAAGTGCTCGGCTTGCTGGGGCCCAACGGCGCCGGTAAGACTACCTGCATCAGGATGCTGTGCGGCCTGCTGAAGCCCGACTCGGGAAGCGTCGTCATCGACGGCGAGCCGATGACAGGCGGGGGGCCGGGACTGCGCTGCCGGGTGGGCATGTGCCCGCAGGAGATCATGATCTGGGAGAAGCTCACCTGCCTGGAGCAGCTCGAGTTCCTGGGCGAGATGTACGGGCTGACGGCGGCGAAAGCGCGGGAGCAGGGCAGGAAGCTACTCCGTGACATGGGCTTGCAGGAGAAGTCCCACGCGCGCGGGGCCACCCTCTCCGGAGGCATGAAACGGCGTCTCAACCTCGCGCTGGCTCTCATCCATGATCCCGCCATCGTAGTGCTCGACGAACCGGAGGCCGGCCTCGACCCGCAGAGTCGGGTCATGGTGCGCGAGTACGTGCGTTCTCTCGCCCGGCGCAAAACCGTCATCGTCACCACTCACAACATGGACGAGGCCGACCGGGTCGCCGACCGAGTGGCCATCGTCGATCACGGCGCTCTGCTCGTGATCGATACGCCGGCGGCGCTGAAGAGCCGTGTCGGCGAAGGCGACGTGCTGGAGGTCGAGATCGCCTGCGCACCCGAACGGGCCCGGGTGGCGCTGGCGTTTCTGGAGGGAGAGGCTGCCGTGGAATGCGTGGACCACGAGGTCGTGGTCCGGGCACTGGACGCCGTCAATCTGCTGCCGGGTGTGGCCCGGGCGCTGACCGACGCAGGGTGCGGCCCGGGCACCGTCCGCATCCGTCAGAATTCGCTGGAGGATGTCTTCATCAGCCTCACCGGGCGGAGACTCCCATCATGAGGCTCCGGCACGTCTTTGTGAAAAGCCTGCGCGAGATGAGGCGAGACCTCCTGGTGCTTGCACTGACCCTGGTGTTCGCTCCTGTCTTCGTAGTCATCTACTGGCTGTCTTTCGGCCAGGCGGCGACCGTCTACGACATCGTCGTGGTCAACCAGGATATGCCCGTTGTGACTGGCGACGAGGAGGAGCTGCGCGGCGGGGATGACCTCGTCACGGCGCTCGGCCTGGTCGAAGGCGCCGGAGGAGGGACTCTGGTCACCGCAACGATGGTCGACGACGTCGCGGCGGCGGAGCGCGCGGTTGTGGACCGGGAAGCTGTCGCCGCGCTGGTCATTCCTGGCGACTTCTCCAGCTGTCTCGCCGCCGTGGCCGACGGGGCATCCTCGACCGGCGGAGAGAGCGCGGCACAGGTAGTGATGAGCGGTGATCTCACCAACTACGCGTACTCGGTCGCCGCCGTCGTGGCTGCCGCGGTGGTCGACCAGTACGTCCGCGAGGTCACCGGACAGGACGCTCCCGTGCAGATGGTGGAGCGTGCCCTCGAGGGTTCGGCAAAGCGCACCGATTTTGAGACATCAGTACCGGGTATCCTGGTCTTCGCGGTGGTCATGCTCGTCTTTCTGGCCGCGATGACGATAGCCCGGGAGGTCGAGGCGGGCACGATGCGACGCCTCCAGATGACGCGGATGACCACATTCGAGCTACTGGGCGGCATGAGCGCTGCTCTCGTTCTCGTCGGCGCTGTTTCGGTGATGCTGACGTTCGGTGTCGCCCTGGCGCTGGGCTTCGACAGTCGGGGGCCCATCTGGGTCGCGATACTGGTGGGTGCGATAACCGCGATCGCTGTTATCGGGTGCGGGCTGATTACGGCTGCGTTCTCGAAGACCGTCGCTCAGGCGTTCGTGATCGCCAACTTCCCGCTCGGTCTGCTCATGTTCTTCTCGGGATGCATGTTTCCGATCCCGAAGACTGAGTTGTTCGAGATCGCCGGCCACGGGGTCGGTGCTTTCGATCTCCTCGCGCCTACCCACGCGGTGATAGCACTGAACAAGGTGCTCACGCTGGGCGCGGGGCTCGGCGGGGTCTTGTGGGAACTCGTTTGGCTCGTGGTGCTCTCGGCGGTCTATTTCGTCGCGGGAGTGGGACTCTTCAAAAGGCTGCGGATGAGGCCGGCGTGACGTGCCGGAGCGGCGGCCGACGGCTTCCACCGTCTGATACGCTTCAGCGCATGGACGGAAGATCAGCAGTCGTCTTGCCGGCGTCTGATGCAGACTACGAGTTCTCGTTCTTTGACGGGCCTGTCGAGTTGGCGCAGGCGCCGAATGGGTTGTCGCAATCGCTCTAGGGGGATTCTGCATGGACATGCCGGATGGGATGCGTGCTGGGCCTTGTCGTCCAGTCGCCTTGGTGACCGGCGCGAGCCGCGCGATAGGCATCGGCGCCTCGATAGCGACGGGGCTTGCCGAGTCTGGGTGGGACGTGGGCACGACCTTCTGGCGCCCCTACGATGCCTCGATGCCTTGGGCGAGCGACTTATCCGAGGTCGAAGCACTCCGCGCCAAGTTGGAGAGTCTCGGTGCACGTACCATGTCTGTGGAGGCCGACCTGTCGTTGACAGAGTCCGCCACGCGGGTCTTCGACATCGCGGAGAGAGACATGGGGCCGGTCACGGCTCTGGTGATGTCGCACTGTCACAGTGTCGATAGCGACATCTTCACCACCGATGTGGAGAGCTTCGACCTGCACTTTGCCGTCAACGCGCGGGCGACGTGGCTCTTGGTGCGGGAGTTCGGCCGTAGGTTCCGCGGCGAACCGGGCGCCGGCCGGATCGTTTCCATCACCAGCGATCACACGGCCGGCAATCTTCCGTATGGCGCGAGTAAGGGCGCGATGGACCGCATCGTGCTGGCGGCGGCCTGGGAGTTCAGGGAGAAGGGCATCACCGCCAACGTCATCAATCCGGGGGCGACCGACACCGGGTGGATGTCGGACGACCTCATGGCCGAGGTCAGGCGCGTCACGCTGGCGGGCCGGGTGGGGATGCCTCAAGACTGCGCCAACCTGGTCAGTTTCTTGTGTTCTAAGGAGGGGGGATGGGTGAACGCCCAATCGCTCTACAGCAACGGAGGGCTGGTGTGACGGCATGAGCGAAGAGACCATCAGGATGACGGATCGCGACCATACTCCCAGTGATGCTGAGGTCGCGGAGTGGATGGGTGAGGAGGCCCACTACTATTGGCGCCAGGTCACAGAGTCGATCGAACGGCTGTACCCAGGGGTCTTCGTGCCGGAGTGGCTATACGGCGGAAAGAAGCACGGGTGGGCGCTCAGATACAAGAAGAGCAAGCCGCTCTGCACCCTCGTCCCCGAGAAGGGCCGCTGTGCCCTTCTCCTCGTCTTCGGGGCCGAGGAGCGGGCCAGGGTGGAAGCGGTCAGAAGCGAGCTGACTGCGGACACCCTTGCTGCGTATGACGCTGCCACGACCTATCACGACGGCAAATGGCTGCTGCTGACAGTCGATAGCGAAGAGACAGTGCAAGACGTGGCCCGTCTGTGGGCCACGAAACGAAGACCAAAGGGAGAGTTGTAGACCCAAAGGGGGGAGTCAACGTGAGTGATGGCGACTACGGGGCCGTCTGCGGGTATGTGGACGGAAGTCCTTTGGCCCAGGACGAACTCATCGAGCGTCTGGTCGGAGACTAGTAGAATAGAGACCGACCCGGCCGGGTATCCGGCGGTATCCGAGTTTGAGCGAGGGAGAACCCGATGAGATCTGTGGACATCCTGGGGCTAGTGGCTGCTGATGGACCGTACCCCGAACACGCCGAAGAGTTGATGGCTTACGGTCAGTTCGTCGGCTCGTGGGACGTCGATGCCATCTGGCACGATCGCGCTGATGGAGAGCGGCATGCGAAGGGCGAATGGCATTTTGCCTGGGTCCTTGGCGGTCTGGGGGTCCAGGACGTGTTGTTCGCGGTCGGAGCTGCCCCGCACGACTATGGCATGAGCCTACGCTGCTACGACCCGGCCGCGGGTGTGTGGCATGTGGTCTGGATGCAGCCGCATGGGAGCGAGTTCGTCTCCATGACGGGCCGCAAGACGGGTGCGCGGATCGAGCAAGAGGTCATATCACTGGATCCTGGGCGCCGCGAACGTTGGGTCTTCACCGACGTGACCCCGAACACCTTCCGGTGGCTCGACGAGGTGTCGATGGACAATGGCGCGACTTGGTTCTTGCAGCATGAGATGCAGTGCACCCGGCAGACCGGATGACTCATGGCGACTGACATGCGTGTCAACGGCCGAGAGATCCCTGCGCATATCGTGGAAGTCTGGCAGCATGTGGTCAACTCGATCTCGGAGCTACTGGCTCTGCCTAGCGTGATGATCAACCGACTCGATCCACCGGAGCTCGAAGTGTTCCGCTCCAATCTCGGTCCCGACAACCCGCTCCCCTCGGGCACCCGCATGGCGATGGCCGGTGTCTACTGTGAGATGGCGGCCCGGAAACGTCAGAGGGTCCAGGTGGTAGACGCGAGGGAAGATCCCGAGTGGTGCGATTCACCCACGGCCAAGGCCGGCGTGTACGCCTACCTGGGCTTTCCCCTCGAATGGCCCGATGGCGAGGTGTTCGGGACGCTCTGCGCTGTCGACATGAAGGCAAACGAGTGGGGCGAGAAGTACGAGACGATGCTCCGCACGTGCAAGGAAACCATAGAGATGCATCTTGCCCTGGTGATGGCTCTCGACAGCCTGGACAGGAAGAACCGGGAACTGGAGCAGGCTCTCAGCGAGGTGAAGACCCTGCAAGGTCTCTTGCCGATCTGCGCGTCGTGCAAGAAGATTCGGGATGATGAAGGCTATTGGAACCAACTCGAGATCTACCTCAAGAAGCACGCCGGCGTGAAGTTCAGTCACAGCCTCTGCCCCGAGTGTGAGAAGCACCTCTACCCAGAGCTCGACGGCGTGGGCTAGTGCGCCGTCCGACACCGGAGCGAGTCGTTTGAAGACTGGGAGCGATTGGGAGGCCGCAGACTATGCCGCCAACTCCTCGGCCCAGGCAGGCTGGGCGGAGCATGCAGCACGAGGGGGAGCAGGGTTTCGCGGGTTGGCTTCGCACCACCTGGTTCCCCTACATGGATCGAGTGCCCGAGGAACACCGCGAGGCCCTGGTGCAGGAACTGGTGGAGACGTATCTTGCCGCGCATCCGGTCGATGAAGCGGGGCGGACCCACGTCGGTATGGTGCGGCTGGAGGTCGAAGCCACCGTCATCTGACCAGGCGCTTTGCACCCGGGCGCCGATACGCTACGATTAGCCGACCTTTAATCGAGCCCTGTGAGGCCGAAAGGAGTAGCTAGGCATGAGCATGCGCCCACGCGCCCGTCTGGGCTGCCACCGTCCGCGGAATCCCCACCCCTCGCATCCGGTCGAATAACCATGCCCCGCCGGACCGACATCCACAAGATCATGCTGCTCGGCTCGGGCCCCATCGTCATCGGCCAGGCTTGCGAATTCGACTACTCCGGCACCCAGGCCTGCAAGGTGCTCATGGAGGAGGGCTACGAGGTCGTGTTGGTCAACTCCAACCCGGCCACCATCATGACCGACCCCTCGTTCTCCCACCGCACCTACATCGAGCCTCTGGTGCCCGAAGTGGTGGCCAAGATCATCGAGGTGGAGCGGCCGGACGCCTTGCTGCCCACCCTGGGGGGCCAGACCGCGCTCAACCTGGCCGTCGCTCTGTCCGAGGACGGCACCCTCGAGAAGTACGGCGTCGAGCTGATCGGCGCCGATTACGCCGCCATACGGCGCGCTGAAGCGCGCGACGAGTTCCGAGCCACCATGTCCTCCATCGGCCTCAGGGTTCCCGAGAGCGCG
Organism: Thermoleophilia bacterium; assembly: GCA_016929985.1. Next base: position 11,372 of record JAFGIH010000689.1, read on the forward strand.
GTGGTGAATTCCGTGGAAGAAGCCCGGGCCGCCCTTGGTTCCGGCGACGGCGGGGGTGGCGGCGGCGGTGATGGGGGTGTTGGCAATGGTTTGCGGCTGCCTCTCATCATCCGGCCCAGCTTCACTTTGGGTGGGCACGGGGGAGGGGTGGCCGCCACCGACGCCGAGTTCGACGCCGCCGTGCAGGCGGGACTCGACGCCTCGCCGACACACCAGGTGCTGCTGGAGGAGAGCGTCATCGGCTGGAAGGAGTTCGAACTCGAGGTCATGCGTGATCTCAAGGACAACGTGGTGATCGTCTGCTCCATCGAGAACATCGACCCTATGGGTGTCCACACCGGCGACTCCATCACGGTCGCGCCGCAACAGACTCTCACCGATCCTCAGTACCAGCGCCTCCGGGACGCCTCCCTAGCCATCATCCGGGCCATCGGCGTCGAGACCGGCGGGTC
>JAFGIH010000690.1 GCA_016929985.1 Thermoleophilia bacterium
CCCCCTCCGGCTGCTCAATGAATCCGTAGCCCTTCTCGGGACTAAACCACTTGACAGTCCCCTCAGCCAACCCTACAACCTCCATGTTTCCGGGGCGACACGATGTCCGGGCCCACCCCACTCTAACTCACGCGGCCCGATGCTTTCCGGGCACGCCGCGCTACAGTAGCGAAACCTGGAGCCGGGGTCAAGACTTAGAGACGCATCTTTTTTCAGGTGTCTATGTCGCGGAGAGCCTGGGCGTCACGATAGTTCTTGAGGCGATTCAGAGTCTTGGCCTCCACTTGGCGGATGCGCTCGCGCGTCACGCCGAAGCGGTCGCCCACTTCCTCCAGCGTGCGGGGACGCTCTCCCTTGAGGCCGAACCGTAGTTCGAGCACCTTGCGGTCGCGGGCGGGCAGACTGTCCAACACCCGGAACAGCTCTTCGCGTCTGATCTCTCGGAACACGACCTCCAGGGGCTGGTCGGCGTCGGCATCTTCGATGAAGTCGCCCAACTCGGAATCGTCTTCGTCGCCCACCGGCGTCTCCAGGGATACCGGCTCCTGCGTGGCTTTCTGTATATCCCGTACCTTGCTCGGGGAAACACCCAGGGCGGCCGCCACCTCGTTGAGCGTGGGCTCACGCCCGCTCTTCTGCAGGAGCTCCCGCTGGATGCGGTTGAGCTTGTTGATGGTCTCCACGGCGTGCACCGGCACCCGGATGGTGCGGGCCTGGTCGGCGATGGCCCGCGTGACCGCCTGACGGATCCACCAGGTGGCGTAGGTGGAGAACTTGTAGCCCAGGCGGTAATCGAACTTCTCCACCGCCCGTATCAGTCCCAGATTGCCCTCCTGGATGAGGTCCAGGAACAGCAGACCCCGACCCATGTAGCGCTTGGCTATGGAGACCACCAGGCGCAGATTGGCTTCGGTCAACCGGCGCTTTGCCTCGACGTCTTTCTTCTCCACGAGCTTGGCCAGCTCGATCTCCTCCGCGGGAGTGAGTAGGGGCACCTGGCCGATCTCGCGCAGATACATGCGCACCGGGTCGTCCACGGTGTGATCGATCGTCACGTCCAGGAGGTTGAGAAACTCCTCCTCCTCGGCAAAGTCCTCAAGATCTTCAGCCTGCTCCTCGATGACCTCCACGCCCATCTCGCCCAGCAGGGAGTAGAGGAACTCCACCTCGTCGGGAGACATATCGGCATCGTGGACGAGGCCCGTCACCTGGTCCAGGGTCAGCACCCCGCGCTCGCGCGCCTGTTCGAGGACGCCCTGCAGGACGTCGGCGGTGAGTTCGGCTTCGTCGTCGGCCATGCTAGGCCCGCCCTTCCTCGGGATCGAGGGCTGTGAGGCTTGCGCGTACCTGCTGGAGCACACGCTCCTTGCCCACCAACTTGCGCTGCGCTTCCGAGATATCGCCCCCACCATCGAGAGTCCCGCGGAGCTCGGCGATCTCGCGAGTGAGGTGCTGCTCCTGCAGACGCAGGTGGAGCTCTTCGAGCACCGCCGCCGAGAAGCGGCCCTGGTCGGCCTCCATGACCAGGCGCACGAAGAGCGGCCCCGCATCGGAGTCGCCGTGAGCCCGGGCCTGCAGCTCGGCGAAGGCCGAGTCACGGTCGTCGGGGTCGGTGATGCGCGCGAACGCGTCGCGCAGTGCAAGGAAGACCTCACGGTTCTTGAGGTCGACGAAGTGCTCGGGAGTCAGCACCTGTAGAGCCGTCAGGGCCTGCTGTGGGTTGCACACCGCCGCCACGAGGAAGTCGCGCTCCATGGATGCCTGGCCGGCGAGCAAGCGGTCGTTCAAGAGCGGCTGGACTCCATCCACCGGCCGCGTGCCCCGCGGGCGCGGAAGACCCGCCCCACCGCTGCGCAGCAGTTGCCTCACGCTTGTCTCGTTGAGGTGGAGGCGGTCGATCAGCGTGGGAAGCTCTTCCTCCCACTCCTTGGCTGACGAAGCCCGGCTCATGATGCGCCGCACTTCCTCGAAGGCCCGCACCCGGCCGTCGCCCGTCGTCGTGTCGCCCCGGGCGAGCACCTGGTGCAGCTCGAACGCCAACAGCGACATCCTCGCCGCCCGCACCCGCGAGATGGCGTCTTTGCCCCCCTCTACCGCCACGTCCGCGGGATCGCGGCCGGCCGGCAGCAAGGCGATCATGGGTCGCAGTGAATGGCCGCGGGCCAACTCGCCCGAGCGCAGCATGGCCTCGGTACCGGCCCGGTCGGCGTCGAACATGAAGGTGACGTTGCTGGTGAAGCGCATCATCAGGCCGATCTGGGCGTCGGTGAGGGCGGTGCCCATGGAAGCCACTGCGTTGCCCACGCCCGCCTGTACAAGCCCCAACACGTCTGTGTAGCCCTCTACCACCACGACCTCGTCTGCATCGGCGATGGCCTTCCTTGCCTGGAACAGCCCGTAAAGAAGGTGCCCCTTCTGATACAGCGGTCCTTCAGGGGAGTTGAGATACTTTGGAGCCTCGTCCTTCAGAGTCCTCCCCCCGAACCCCAGGACCCTACCACGATGGTCTACCAGCGGGAACATGAGCCGCCCGCGGAAGCGATCGTACGTCTTGCCCGCTTGACGGATCAAGAGACCCGCCTCGTCGAGCTCCCGGTCGGTGAAGCCCTCCTTTGCCGCCCGGCGGTGAAGCCCTCTCCACTCGTCAGGCGATAGGCCGACCCTGAACGTCCGACACACTTCCTCGCCCAGGCCCCGCTTCTCCAAATACTCCCGGGCGACCTTGCCATTCTCTGTTTCCCATAGGTACCGCTGGTAAAACGTCGCCGCCTTTTCAAGGGCCTGCAGGAGCCGCGCATCGCGGTCTTTGCGCCCGGCGTCCGGGCCCCCTCCCTCTTCGTACTCCACCGCGATCCCAAAGCGCTCACCGAGTTGCTCGACGACCTCCGAGAACGACAGGTTCTCCATCCGCTCCAAGAAGCGCACCACATCCCCGCCCTCGCCGCAGCCGAAGCAGTAGTAGAGACCCTTGTCGGCGCTCACGCTGAAGGAGGGTGTTTTCTCCTGATGGAATGGGCACAGCCCAGAGTAGGTGGTGCCTCGTTTGCGCAGGCTGGTGTATCCGGAGATCACGTCGACGATGTTGGCCGCCGCCAGCACCGATTGCACGCTCGAATCCTTGATCCTCACAGGTTGCCCCAGCACTTGGGCATGAACAGGTCGAGATATACACGCTGAGCGTAGCGGTCGGTCATACCGGCTACGTAGTCGGTCACGGTCCGCAGGAGTTCCATGCGGTCGGTCGCGGCGTCTCCCGTCGTGAGCGGCGCCGCGGGCAGATCGTGAGGATTCTCGAGGAAGTGTTTCATGAGTTGCGTGATGAGCTGCCGCACCTTCTCGCCCCCAGCCTGCTCAAGCGCCCGCGGATAGACGGTAGCGAAGAGGAACGCCCTCAGGTCTTCCATGGCTGTGCCGATGACCGAGGTCTGAGAGACGACCGGCCACGGCGCGCCGGCGGGCGCGGCGGCGAAGGCGTCGGCGCTGCAATCCACCACGTCGTGCACCAACGCGTCGATGCGCTCGCTGCCTGTATCCCCGAGCAGAGCCACCGGCCCCTGAGGAAGATCTCCCGGCACGATGAGGCCGGCCCGCAGCGCGTCGTCGATATCGTGGTTGACGTAGGCGATGCGGTCGGCCAGATGGACGATCTGCGCTTCGAGCGTGGCGGGGTGCGCGTCACCGGAGTGATTGCGGATGCCGTCCCTCACCTCCCAGGTGAGGTTGAGGCCCCGGCCGTCGTTCTCGAGGACCTCGACCACACGCGCGCTCTGCTGGTTGTGCTGGAAGCCTCCCGCACCGAGGTCGCGGAGCATCTCGTCTATGACGCCCTCGCCGGCGTGGCCGAAGGGTGTGTGGCCCAGATCGTGGCCGAGGGCGACGGCCTCGGCGAGGTCCTCGTTCAGCCGCAGCGCTCGGGCGACGGTGCGGGCGATGCCGGACACCTCGAGCGTATGCGTGAGCCGGGTGCGGTAGTGGTCGCCCTCCGGCGCGATGAAGACCTGGGTCTTGTGTTTCAGCCGCCGGAACGCCTTGCTGTGCACGATGCGGTCGCGGTCGCGCTGGTAGGGTGTGCGGAGGGTGCAGGGTTCTTCGGGGCGCTCGCGGCCCCGCGAGGCCGCGGAGCGCTGCGCCCATTCGCAGAGACCCGCCTCGTAGAGGTCGGTGGACAAACTGACCTTCCCCGCCCACTCGCGCTTCACAACCTCACCGCTCCCCCGATAGCGCAGCAGTCACACGGG
>JAFGIH010000691.1 GCA_016929985.1 Thermoleophilia bacterium
CGACGTCACCTGGAACATCGTGCAGGCGGTGAGCATCCCCGTCATGGCCGACGTGGACACGGGTGGTGGCAACGCCGTCAACGCCGCTTGGATCACCGAGCGGCTCATCACCATGGGCGTGGCCGGCATGAACATCGAAGACCAGATCTTCCCCAAGCGCTGCGGTCACATGGCCGGCAAGGAGTGCATCGACGCTGACGAGATGGCCGGCAAGGTGCGGGCCTGCGCGGACGTGCGCGACCGGCTCGATCCGGACTTCATCATCAATGCCCGCACGGACGTCTTTGCGGCATTGGGGCTGGACGAGGCCATCCGGCGCTGCAACCTCTATCTGGAGGCCGGGGCCGACCTGGCCTTCATCGATGGCATCAAGACCCGGACCGACGTGGAGCGGGCGGCCAAGGAGGTCAAGGGGCCTCTCTCGGTCAATCTCATGGACGCAATCAGCGGCATGAAGACCGAGCTCATCCCCATCCCCGACTTGGCGGCCATGGGTATCGGGCGGGTGTCGATCCCGGTGGCCTCCATCATGGTGATGCACAAGGCCCTCTTGGAGTTCTTCACCGCCTTGAAGGCCTCGCCGACCGGGACGCTTCCAGGCCAGACGCAGTGGGTGAGCTCCTTCGAGGAATACACCGACTTCGTGGGTCTCAAGGACTACAAGGCCCTGGAGGATGAGTACCTGCCCAAGCAACGCTTGGAGAGCAAGTACGGCGACGCCGCGAAGATAGTCGGGTAACACTACGGCGCCGGCCACCGGATGGGCGCGCTTGCGCGGCGCGCCCCGTGGGCAGGCGCGCACAAGGAGGTAACGCCGGTGGGGATGACCGTCGCAGAGAAGATCCTGGCCCGGGCGGCCGGGCTGCCCCGCGTGACTGCGGGGACAGTTGTGGAGCCGGCCGTCGACCTGGCCATGTCGCACGAGAACTCCGCGTTGGTGATGAACCAGTTCGCCGAGATCTTCGAGGGCACCGGGCTGGAGGCCCGCGTCTGGGACCCGGCCAAGATAGCGATCATTTTCGACCATCGGGTACCGGCGGAGACGTCGAAGACGGCTACGAACCAGAAGAAGATCCGGGAGTTCGTTGCCGCGCAGGGCATCACCAAGTTTCACGACGTCAGTTCCGATGGCGGGGGCATCTGCCACCAGATCCTTCCCGAGAGCGGGTATGTGCTCCCCGGTATGGTGGTGGTCGGCGCCGACAGCCACACCAGCACGCACGGGGCTCTGGGAGCGATGGCCATCGGGGTGGGCGCGACCGACATGGCCGGTGTGTGGGCTCTGGGACGCCTGGTGAACGTGGAGGTGCCGGCGACCATCAAGGTGGTGGCCGACGGGGAGTTCAAGCCGGGCGTCGGGCCCAAGGATCTCATTCTGTACCTGATCGGCATGATCTCCGCCGAAGGCGCCAATTTCCGAGTGATCGAGTTCCACGGCCGGGCCATCAGGCGCATGTCGCTGTCAGGGCGCCTGGTTCTCTGCAACATGTCGGTGGAGGCCGGGGCCACCTGCGGCATCGTGCCTGCGGACGAGGAGACGGCGCGCTACCTGCGCGAGGAGGCGGGGGTGGCCGACCCCGTGACCCCGGTCCTGCCCGACGCCGACGCGGTCTACGAGGAGCTGATCGAGATCGACGTAGCCCGGCTGGACCCGCAGGTCGCGAAGCCGCACACGGTCGACAACGTGTCGCCCGTCGGAGAGGTGGAGGGCGTCAAGATCGACCAGATCGTCATCGGCTCGTGTACGAACGGCCGGCTCGACGACCTGGAGACCGCGGCCGCAGTGCTGCGCGGTAAGAGGGTCGCGAAGGGGACGCGCATGCTGGTGTTCCCGGCTTCGTGGCGTATCTACAAGGAGGCGCTGAAGCGGGGCGTCATCAGCGACCTGGTCGAAGCGGGCGCGGTGGTCATGAACCCGGGCTGCGGATGCTGCTTGGGCGTACACCAGGGCGCTCTGGGCGACGGCGAGGTGGCGCTGGCCACCACCAACCGCAACTTCAAGGGCCGCATGGGTAATCCGAATGCGTCGGTCTATCTGGCCTCACCGCTGACCGCGGCAGTAAGCGCACTGCGTGGCGAGATAACCGACCCGCGGAAGGGAGGAGGCTGAGATGGGCGCGGACAAGACGGCCACAGTGGTGCTGCGGCTGGGTGACGACGTATCCACCGACGCCATCTATCCGGGCCGTTTCATGGCCACGGTGCTTCCCACCGAGACGCCGCAGCACTGCTTCGCCGACCTCACCGAGTTCAACGCGAGACTCCGGGACGGCGTGGTTCCGCCCGGCAGTGTTATCGTGGCCGATCGGAACTTCGGCACCGGCTCATCGAGGGAGCAGGCGGCGTCATGCCTCAAGGGTTGGGACCTGATCGTGGTCGCGAACAACTTCTCCCGCATCTTCATGCAGAATGCGGTCAACCTGGGCCTGCGCCTGGTGATCTGCCCGGGAATCGAGGCCTCCGAAGGTGACGAGCTGGAGTTCGGCGCCGAAGCCGTGACCAACGTCACCACCGGCATGAACTATCCGGTAGAGTTGTTGCCGCCCGCGCGGCAGGCCATCGTCGATGCCGGGGGGTTGATCCCTTACATCCGCAAGCGGGTCGTGGAGGAGCGAGCGGGTTGAGGGGACCGGACGCGCGCGGCTTCGGCTATCTACCCACTGTGGTGGACTTCGTGCCGCCGTTGCGCTGGGGTATGCTCACCGGGAGGCGCCTCCACCAGGGCTTGCGAACGGCTTCAAGCACATCGGTCTCGGGCCTGTCGAGCTTGAAGTACGGCAACAACAGGTCTTCCATGTTGTAGTAACCGTTGGGTCTGCCTTCGAGATTCTTCAGGGCGAACAGCATGCCGCCGCCGAAGGCCTCGCGGGATATTGACTCGTGCCTCAGGCGCACAGTCTGGAAGGGGAAGCCGAACAGGATCTCGTGCACTCCGATGATGCCACCGGCGCGGATGGTCTTGATGTTCTCTTCGGGCAGCTCCAGAGTGCTCGCGATGAGCTTGGCGGTGCCGGAGACCTCGGGCTTCTGCTTGAAGTGCTCCTCGATGATCTCGATGTCGGTGTAGGGAGCGATCTTCTTCAGTATCTGCGCGGCGATGATCAGAAAGTTGATGCCAAGGGTTATGTTGGGTGAGTACATGACCCTGGTGACCTGGGAGAAGTGGCGCAGCAGGTCGTGCTGCTCCTGCGAGTACTGTGAGACAGCGGTTGCGATCGCAATGCCGCGTCCGGCCGCCGCCTTGCCGTAATAGTCCAGGCCGGTGTCCGAAGAGAAGTCGACTATGGCGTCCACGGGGTGCTTGTCGAGTAGCTCCTCCGCCGTGAACTCGTCACTTCTGTAGATGAGACCCGGTTCGTCGGATTCGACCCCCAGGAACTCCGGCACAGAGCGATGCATAAGCACACTGGAGCGCCTGACCACCCACTGCAGATTGGTTTCCTTTGATTCGAGCAGCACACGGGCCACGGAACGTCCGGTCCTTCCGAATCCCATGAGGCCAACCTTCATTCTGCCTCCCTATGCGTAGATGCAGGCTCGCTCGCGTTTGGAGGCTCCCCGGAAAGCGGCCTATAGGCCGATGTCGGGGGGGCGCCTGGGCGATGCATCACTGTTAGCGTTTCTGCACATATATCACACGCCTGGCGGATTCCGCGAGGGGTTGCCTCGTGCTGCCGGCCGGAGGTCAAGCCCCGCAGGCTATAATGCCCCGGCATCATTTCCAGAAAGAGAGTCGATCATGATCCTGAAGCTCGGCATCCCCAAGGGCAGCCTCGAGAACACGACTATCGACCTGTTCAAGCGGGCCGGTTACAACATGAGCACCTCGAGCCGGTCGTATTTTCCGGTGGTCGACGACCCCGAGATAGAGTGCCTCCTCATCCGCGCCCAGGAGATGGCGCGCTACGTGGAGAACGGCATCCTCGACGCCGGTATCACCGGTCTGGACTGGGTCCGCGAGAGCGAAGCGGCCGTTCACACCGTGTGCGATCTGGTGTATGCGAAGCAGAGCTTCGGCAAGGTGCTGCGGTGGGTGCTGGCCGTGCCCGAGGCATCCTCGGTGCAGAGCGTGAAGGACCTTGAGGGCAAGATCATCGCCACCGAGCTGGTGGCCACCACCAAACGCTATCTGGCTGAGAAGGGTGTGAATGCCAAGGTGGAGTTCAGCTGGGGAGCGACCGAGGTCAAGCCGCCCGAGTTGGCCGACGCCATCGTGGAGGTCACCGAGACCGGGAGCTCGTTGCGGGCCAACAAGCTGCGCATCGTGGAGACTGTGCTCGAGTCGAACACGCAACTCATCGCCAATCTGCAGTCGTGGGAGGACGCGGAGAAACGGCGCAAGCTGGACGACATCAGCTTGCTGCTCCAGGGGGCTATCGCGGCGCTGGGCAAGGTCGGCCTCATGCTGAACGTGCGCCGCGGCGACCTGCAGACTGTTCTTCAGGTGCTTCCGGCCCTCCAGCGGCCTACGATCTCGTCTCTCAGCGACGACGAGTGGTTGGCGGTGAACACCATCATCGACGAATCGGTGGTGCGGGTCATCATCCCGCGGCTGAAAGAGGCCGGCGCGCAGGGGATCGTGGAGTACCCGCTCAACAAGATCGTGATGTAGAGCGCTCAGTCTCCAAGCGCGCCCCCTCAGATGTTGACGCCGAGCTGGCGGCTCTCGAAGAAGCTAAGATAGTCGCTCCGGCAGGTCGTTGACCTGCGTGACCCGAGTTGCAGATCCCTTGGGACTGGGCTGAGAGGAGTGCTGTGGCGGGCGAACGAAGCGGAGCGAAGGCGACAGCGGCGCGGTCAAAGCGTTTCGGTAGGGTGACCGCGTTGTGTGCCATGCTGGTGATGCTCTTCGTCGCCCTGGTGGGGGTGGGTTGCGGAGACGCCGTCGATGGGACGGACGGAGAAGGGGCGCCCCCGGTCGTCGTTGCCGACACCACTTTCATGGCCGACATAGTGCGGAACGTGGCCGGAGACAGACTCGAGGTCGTTTCTCTCGTGCCTTCGGGAGCCGATCCGCACTCCTTCGAACCGACTCCGCAGGACGCCAGACTGGTCGCCGAGTGCGAGGCCGTTGTCATCAATGTCACGGGGCTGGTACCGCAGCTGGACGACCTGGTATCAGCGGTCGACGACAGCGGCGTCACGGTCATCGAGGCCGCTGTCGGCCTCGCCACGGCTCCTGACGATCCCCACCTATGGCTCGACCCGGTCATGGTGATCGGGTATGTCGCCAACATCGCGGAGGGTCTTGCCACGCTGGATCCCTCGGGTGGTGACTCCTATCACTCACAGGCCCAGGACTACGAGGGGCAACTGCGTGAGCTCGATTCCTGGATCGCCGGACGGGTGTCGACTCTACCACCGGAACGGAGGCTGCTCGTCACAAACCACAAGAGCCTGAGTTATTTCGCCCAACGATACGGGTTCCGTATAGTAGGAGCGGTGTTCCCAACGGTGAGCGGGCAGGGGACGCCATCCGCGCGGCAGGTGGCGGGGCTTGTGAACGAGATCAAGAGCAGCGGCGCCCCGGCCATATTCTTGGAGACCGGCAGCAATGCCGATCTGGCCAACCGGGTGGCGGAGGAGGCCGGAGCAGTAGTGGTGACCGATCTGTACATCGCCTCACTGGGCGATGAAGCGTCGACCTACATCGAGATGATGCGCCGCAATGTGACGCTCATCGTGGAGGCTCTCCGATGAGCGACCTCCTCGAACTCCGTGGCGTCAGCGTGTGCTACGGCGGGCGCGTGGCGCTCGACTCGGTATCGCTCATCATCCCGCACGGAGCGCAAGTGGCCGTGGTCGGTCCCAACGGCGCCGGCAAATCCACTCTCTTCAAGGCCATGATGGGCCTGATTCCTCTGCACAGCGGCGAGATGCTCATCCACGGCCGCCCTGCCGCCGAGTACCGCGATCCGGTGGCGTACGTGCCGCAGCGCGAGGAGGTCGACTGGCGTTTTCCGGTCACGGTGTTCGATGTGGTGGCCATGGGCAGGTATGGGCGAGGACGGTGGCTGAAGCGTCTCTCGGGTGAGGATCGCGAGGCGGTGCGCCGGAGTCTGGAACGCCTGGGCATCGGCGGTCTCGCCCAACGACCCATCGGTGAGTTGTCCGGGGGTCAGCAGCAACGGGTGTTTCTCGCCCGTGCCCTGGCTCAGGAACCGCACGTCTTGCTTCTGGACGAGCCCTTCACGGGCGTGGACATCTCCACCCGGGAGGCCACCCTCGAATTACTCCAGAGCCTACGGGAACGCTCGGTCACGGTTCTGGTGTCGACGCACGACCTGGACCTCGCGTCGGGGAGATTCGACGAGGTGGTTCTTCTGAACGGCCGACTCGTCAGTGCGGGGAGTCCGCAAGAGGTCTTCACCCAGGAGCATCTGCATGCGGCTTTCGGTGGGCAGATGGTGGTCGTGGACGGCAAGATCATCGTGGTCGACCAGTGCTGCGGAGGGCATGGCCCTGTGGGTGGCACCGACGCCTGCAAATGCGACATGTGTGAAGAGGTCGACGCGGGGGCTGAACGGCTGTGAACTGGTTGACCGAGCCGTTTGCCATGGGCTTCATGCAGAGGTCGCTCGCCGCTTCGTTGATAGTGGGCGTGGTTTGTGCGGTCATCGGATGCTACATAGTCCTGCGGTCCATGGCGTTCCTTGGGGATGCTCTCGCCCATGCCATCCTACCGGGCGTTGCAGTCGCCTATCTGGTGGGAGCTAACCTGCTGGCCGGAGCGCTCGTGGCGGGAGTGCTCGTGGCGGTGGGCATCAGCTTCGTTTCGCGTGCCGGCACGATCCGTGAAGACACGGCCATAGGCATCTTCTTCGCAGCTGCGCTGGCCTTGGGCGTGGTGCTCATCAGCACCATGGACACGTACGCCGTCGACTTGGCGCACGTGCTGTTCGGCAACGTACTCGGAGTGAGCGCGACGGACCTGTGGATCACCGGTGGGTTGGCGGTCGTGGTGCTGGGGGCGATCGGTCTGCTGTACAAGCGGCTGCTCGTGGTGTCGTTCGATCCCGTCTTGGGGCAGACTCTGGGCCTGCGCACCCACGTGCTGCGCACCGGCTTGTTTCTCATGCTGGCCGCTACCATCGTGATCTCATTGCGGACGGTGGGCGTGGCGCTGGTCGCCGCTATGCTGGTCACTCCGCCTGCCGCCGCCTACCTTCTGACTCGCCGGCTGCCGGCGATGATGGCTGTATCGGCCCTGATTGGGGTGGTGTCGGCGATCGGAGGGCTCTACGTGAGCTACTACCTCGACGTCTCCTCCGGCGGAGCTATGGTGCTGGTCGCCACTGGTATCTTTATACTGACTTTCCTCTTCGCGCCGGGCAAGGGAGTGGTCTGGAGGGTACGCCGCCCCCAGAAGGTCAGAGCCAGCTGACCAGACCCGTCGCCAGGTCGTACCACGCTCCCCGCACTGCCGACTGCCCCTCGGCGACCGCCTCGTTGATCACGGGACTGGCCAGGACCGCCTTGACCTGTGTCTCGACGTTCAGTCGGGCGCTGGTATCGACCAGACCCTCAGAGAGCGAGCAAGTCGAGCGGGCCGCCTCCACGGCAGGCTCGAGAGCCTTGAGCACCGTGCCGGTCGCCCCCTCAAGCTCGTCGAAGTGGCAGGAGCAGGCGCTGGTGACGGCTCCGCACGCGCTGTGTCCCATGACCAGGATCAGTGCGACTCCCAGGTGCTCCACGGCGTACTCGAGGCTGCCCAGCACCGTATCGTCGACAACGTTACCGGCGACTCGGACCACGAATAGCTCTCCCAGGCCGCGGTCGAGGATGATCTCAGGCCCAACGCGGGAGTCTGAGCAGGCCAGCACCGCGACGCCGGGGCTCTGATCACAGACGAGGCTCGAGCGGACCTCAGGGCCCACTGGGGCCAGCCGAGGTCTACCCTCGGCGAAACGGCGATTGCCGTCGAGAAGCTCCGCGAGGATGTGCTCAAGCGGTTGGTTCGAATGCGTCATTTCGTGAGTGGACATCCGTTTCGTGTCTCCCTGGTAGGTCGGCGCCGGCGCGAATCGCGCCGGCGCCATGTCTTCACGCGGCTGAGTAACGACTCAGACGGTCCTAGAACCCTACGATCCCGCCCAAGAAGTCATAACTCATCTTCTTGCGCAGGTCCTCGCTGACCGAGAAAAGGCGCTTGAGTCTGGCCTCCTCGGCGGAGGTCAGTTCTTCAGGCATGATCAGATTGCTCGGCTTCCCGTTTTCTTCGATCGCGATGGCCTGCCGGCGCAGTCTGATGCGCATCAAGGTTTCGTAGTCGGGCACGATCTCCTCGTACGACTCGCGGCTGAGGACGCCTCGGTCTCTCAATTCTGCCAGGCGATCCAGCGTGTTCGTGGAATCGATACGGTGCTTGAGAGCGTAGAGGCGGGCGAAGTTGACTATCGGCAGCAATGCTTCTTTCAGGCTCAGGGCCTTGGGGCCATCGCCTACGGAAGCCGTCTGGAGATTGCCCAAGATCGTCAACGGTGGCTTGTAGAGGAGCGCGTTCTGAGCGAAGTGCACGAAGAAGAGTGGGTAGGCCTGCATCTCGTCGAAGACCCATGTCCTGAGCTCGCGGGCGAGGTGCTGTTGACCGCTGACGCAACGGAAGTCAAAGAGCATGTTCAGTTCGAGGAGCTCTTGCGGGTCTGCGTTGTGGATCCAGTGTCGGAATTGCTCGCGCCAGACCGAACGTGGTTGGTTCCAGCGTGGGTTCTTGGCCATCACGCCACCCTCGCAGTAGGCGTACCCCACTTGGTGGAGCCAATCTGAGACGAGTGTCCCGAGGGACAGGAAGTACTCGGTCGCTTCGGCGGCTTTGTCCTTCGGCGGGTCCTCATAGATCAGCGCGTTGTCTTGGTCGGTCAGCAGAGTCTGTTCCTCGCGGCCTTCGCTTCCCATGGTCAGGAAGGCGTAGGGCACCGGAGCGGGCCCCAGCTGGTCGGTGGCCATCGTCAGGAGTCTCTGAGCGACTCCGTCTGAGACGCTGGAGATGATGCGGTTGATGTAGCGGGTGTCGGCGCCTGTGTCCACCACCGCCTTGACCAAGCCGGGGAGTCTCTCGTGAGCTTCGGTGATCTCGTCGAGGGAGGGCGCCCGGCCGATCGAGTCAGTGATGATGATCGAAGACGACTGTTGGTATTGCACCAGATCACGCAGGCGTATATGGCCCGTCAGCTTCCCGGTCTCGTCTTGGACCGCCAAGTGATCGATGTTCTTCTCCTGCATCTTGAGCAAGGCCTCGTAGACCGGGGCATCCTGAGCTATCGAGTCGACGGGCGCCGACATGATCGAGCGGATCGCGGCGTTGTGATCGAGATTCTCCGCCACCACTCGCTCGCGGAAATCATGATCGGTGACGATGCCCATCAGGTCGCCGTCGGGCCCTGTCACGAACAC
>JAFGIH010000078.1 GCA_016929985.1 Thermoleophilia bacterium
GACTGGCAAGATCCCGTGCCCGACGACAGGGCCGCGGAGCGGGAGCCGGATGATGGGCAAGGAGAAGGCTAGTGCGCACGATCGAAGCTGATTACGAGGCCGCGATGGCCTACCATGGCCATTTGTGCCACGGAATGGTGATGGGTATCCGGATGGGCAGGTACGGTTGCCGCCAGTTGGGGATAGACGATCCTCAGAAGTACCGGGACCTGATCGTCTACGTGGAGATGGACCGCTGTGCCAGTGACGCGGTCAGCATCGCAGCCGGGGTGACGCTGGGTAAGCGTCGCCTGAAATGGGTCGACTACGGCAAGCTGGCCGCCACTTTCGTCGATCTGGCGACGGGCCGCGCCATCCGCATCGCTCCACGGCCCGAAGTGCCTCATGCTGGGTCGGATACCGATCCGCTGGAGTTCTGGAACGATTGGACCGACGAGCAGCTCTTTACCTGTACCGACGTCAAACTCGTCGTGCCGGAGGAGGACCAACCGGGTCGGCCGGTCCGCAGGGCGGTCTGCGCGAAGTGCGGCGAGGAAGTGCAAGACGCCCGGGATGTGGTCGTAGATGGCGAGACCCTCTGCCGGGCGTGCGCCTTTGGGGCCTACTACCAGGTCTGAGCCATTCGGTCTAGAACTCCGTGACCACGGTGCTGGTGGAACCTGACGTCGGCCTCGTGGTTGTGGTTGCCGGGCGTGGCTCGGTTGTGGTCGTGGCAGAGGTGGTAGTGGTCGTGGTAGTGCTGGTGGACGGGTTGGTGCCCACCTCTATCACCTTCTGATACATAGGGAAGGTGCTCACGAACTTCTGTTTGACCGACCGGCCGTCGGGCCATGTGATCGTTCGGGTCACCGTGCACTGCTTGCCTGACTGTCCGTTTATCTGGATCGCGGTGGTACCGACACCCAGCGAGGTGTTGGTGACGGAAGTCTCTGTGCGCTCGACTATGTTGTAGAAATCACTGGTCGTGTAGTCGACCTCGCGGCCGTCATCGGTACCGTAGATGTTGATGGTCGTGGTATAGCCGTTGGAAGTACCCCGGACCCAGATCCAATGGCCGGTGTCGTTGCGGAACCGGAGGTTCTTACCCTCGACCGTGACCGTGGCGTCGCGTCCCTTCGGATAGTGATCGATGTAGATCGAGTGGTTCCATCGTTCGACTATCTCGAGTCCTGCGAAGAACGCCGCGTTGAAGATGGTCGTAGAAACCTGGCAGATGCCGCCGCCGTACACGTCTTCCAGCTTGCCCGGACCGACGATGCCGGGGGCCTTTCTGTAGCCGCGCGCCTCGGTGCGGGGTCCCACTATCCGCTCGAAGTCGTAGATCTCGCCGGGCGCGATCTTCACGTTGGTGGCGTATTCGGTCGTGATGCGCACGTTATGCTGGCGGTCGGAGGTGCCGCCGTACTCCGTGGTATAGCCGGCCAACTTGTCCTGGATACCCATGGCCTTGGCCTCTTCGGTGGTGAGCTCGGGCTCCGTGGTCTTCGCCGCGACTTGAGCTGTTCTCTGGCTGGTCTTCAGCGACGCCGCAGTAATGGCTTCGGCCGTTTTATCGCGATCGAGGGACTTGCCGTCTGCTCCCGGGACCACCCAGGCTTTGTTGCCGTCGCTCTCGAAGGAAGCGTTGACGGCCTTGGTGGCCACCTCGTCGGCGATCTTGTCGAAGAATGCGCCCATTTTCTCTGCCGATACGTAAGGCACAAGGGTCGAAATGCCGCTCTTCTGCTCGGCTGTGAAGTCGATGAAAGTGGCCATCCGATCGGGTTCGATGGTCCATGTGTTCTCACCACTCGTGAGCTTCACGGCGGCGCTCAGCATCGTCAGTGCCTGCTCTTGAGCGGCTGCGTTGTCCTCTGCCTCCACATCGGGTGCCTTGACCACGGTGGGGATCAGAAGCTCCGTGGCGTGCAGGCTGAAGAGGAGCTCCTTGAGCTGGGTCCGTAGCGCATCCCGGTCGACGACGTTGCCGTGCTGGCTCTCCACGACCTTGACGGCGTTACCTTCGATGAGGAGCGCGGCGTCGACCGGAGGCTCGTCGATATCGTCGGCCACATCGCTGATGAGTCTGTTCAGTGCAACGTTGTCGACAGAGCCTTCGAGGAGGATCTCTTCATCGGAGAAGTAGAGCTTGAGCCGCTTGAACAGGTCTACGACGAAGTTGCTCTCTCGGGTAACGTCCATCGCGGTCGCGACCGCGCTTTCCACGTCGATCTTCGTCCCGACGTCACTCGGCATGATGGACCACTTGTTGTTGCCGTGGGTGAGGACTATGGGGTTGTCCTGAGCCTTCTTCACGTAGAGCTCAAGCGCGGTCACCGCCTGGTCACGCGTCAGGCCGCCAAGACTCATGCCTGGGTCGCCGGCGATGCTGACACCCGAGTGCACCTTGTTATAGTAAAAGGCGGAATCGATCAGGATGCCGAACGCACCGACGAGCACGACGGCTGCGACTGCTATTAGGATGTAGAGCCGCCTACGTGCGCGTCGCCGCTTCTCGCTTACGCGTTTAGTAGTCAAGGAAGGTCCAACTCCTGAAGTATCGGGCAGCACAAGATACCAGATGCGACGGGGTCCAAAAAGGTTTCTCGTCCATCTGCAGCGGTTTTTTCGATCGTGCGCCGGCCGGGCTGCGGGTCGCGGTGGACCACGGTCTGCTTGCGGCCGGACCGGCGCATCGGGCCGCGCTCGTGATCGAGCTGGCCCGGACCCTTACCACGACGGATGCCCTCCTCTTTCAGCCGTCCGTGTCGGGCGAGGCATTGGGCAAGGCTTTGGGCCTCTCACGAGCAGCGGTGCACAAGCACATGGAGCATCTGCGTTCTCTCGGCTTTGCTGTCGCTCCGGTGGCCGGCTCCGGATACCGGCTCGAGCGGCCTTTCGATGATCTGGTCGCGGCAGAGGCAGTGTTGCCGTTCTTGTTCGACCTCAGCCTGGATGCCGGCCCGCCGGCGGTCGGGTTGCCGTATCGACATATTGCCTGCTGCGCGTCGACGAACGCCGAACTCAAGACTGTTGCCGAGAACGCTCCTGCGGGAACAGCGGTGGTGACCGACGAACAGACCGGCGGGCGCGGCAGGCTTGGCCGCACATGGTCCAGCGTGCAGGGCAAGGACCTGACCTTCTCAGTGCTCCTGCGCCCTACGCTGGGTCCCGCTCAGGCTCACAAGCTCTCGTTGACCGCGGCTCTGGCCGTCGCGGACGTCTTGGAGAGTCTGGATGGGCTGCAAGGCCGGGTGGGCATCAAATGGCCCAACGATGTACTGGTGGGCGGCAAGAAGGTGTGCGGCATCCTGCTTGAGGGCTCGATGGATGCCGACCGGCTGCGATGGGCGATCGCGGGAATCGGTCTGAACGTGAACAGCGATCGCGCATCTCTCCTGGGTGGTCTGGGTAGCGAACCGGCGCAGGAATGGGAGGGGAGACCGGTTCCGACGTCTTTGTGCGAAGAGGTGGGTGCCCACGTCGCGCGCGCTCCTTTGATGGCCCGGCTCCTGGTGGCGCTGAGCCGTCATTGGGCGGAGGCCGGGGCCCAGGACGCGCTCGGGGGGTTGCGGAGCCGTGATGTGGTGGCCGGGCGACGTGTGGAGATCTGGTCCGGGCCACCGCGCAATGAGCCGGTCGTGTCGGGCGAGGCGGCGGGCATCGGTGCGGAAGGCCAGTTGCTCGTGCGGGTCGCCTCGGGGGAGGTAGTCCCGATCTTCGCCGGCGACGTGACTCTCCGGAGCCCGGCGTAGCGCAGGGTCCAGCCGGGAATCGCCACGTAAACCACCAGTAGCAGGCTGGTTGACATACACCGGCCGGCCTAGATAGACTGCTGTAAGACGAGTATGCGGACAGGCACCCGAGGCTTGGGCTGCACGGCGCGATACGAAAGGAACAACGGTATGGGTAGCGGTTCCCGGCATGGTGGAGAGGCTGCGGTCGTCCGAACACGTCACCTGTCCGGCGACCTGCGGGGCGACGCCGTGCGACCGGCCGCCCTGATGGCCGTGCTCGTCGCGGCGGGCGTGGCGGCTTTGGTCGCGGGAGCCTGGCTCACAGTGCCCTTCTACCCCGTACCGCTCACCATGCAGACTCTGGCGGTGCTC
>JAFGIH010000692.1 GCA_016929985.1 Thermoleophilia bacterium
CAATGCCGCTCTCACAGCTCGCGCCTCTCGCAGGCCGCCCGTCGAGCGTCGGCCACTGCCTCCTCGTAGCAGGCGAGGAAGGCGGCGCGGCCCATCTCCCCGGTGGGCATCTCCAAGGCTATGCGGCCCCCGACGAGCACCGCCACGCGGTCGGCCAGATCCAAGCCGCCGTCCACGTCGTGAGTGGTCATGACAACCGTCTTCTCACCATCGCGAAGCGTGCGGAGAAGCGACTCCAGCCTCACACGAGCCTCCTGATCCAAGCCGGTGAAGGGCTCATCCAGCAGCAGCACACCGGGGCGGTGGAGCAACGCCCGTCCCACCGCGAGCCGTTGCAGCATGCCGCGTGAGTAGGTGGACGCCGCCCGGTCCTTGACCTCGGCCAGGCCCATCTGCTCGAGCATACGGCAGGCCTCCTTTTTCGCGTTCTCGATCCCGTAGAGGCGCCCGAAGAACTCGAGATTCTCCCGCCCGCTCAGTTGCGGATACACGTACGGCTGATGTGAGATCACACCGATGAGCTTCCTATACCCTGCCGGATCCCTGCCCAGCTCCATGCTCCCCACCTTCACGCATCCCTCCATAGGCCGGAGAAGGCCGGCCAGGATCTTGATGAGAGTGGTCTTGCTCGCTCCGTTCGGCCCAAAGATGGAGACGACCGCGCCCCCATCCACCCGCAGCGTGACTCCCCGCAAGACCGGTAGCGTACCGAAGGAGAACCTGATGTCTTCCGCATCGATCATGGGCCTACTCTCCTGGCTCCAGAGCACCGGTGACGGCCGGCCGGGGGCGGCCACGCGAGGAACCCAGAGCGACAAGTGCCCCCATACCCATGATCCCTCCCCCGATCCACAACCAGATGATCAACGGGTGATACTCGAGGGCGAATGTAGCGGTCTTGGCGTCTGTATCAACCGAGAACAGGGCCACAAAGATATCGCCGGCCGCCGAACTGCGCCGGGCCACGCGGGTCCAGGTCTGGCGGGTTGCAGAGTACCGCTCAAGCGAAGGCGCCAACTCGCCGGCATCCTTGCCCTCGACGGAAAGGGCCAGGATCGCCCGGGTCACACTCCTGTCGCTCCTGTTCTCAGCCTGGAACTCCACGCCTTGGTAGACGACCTCTATCTCACCGAGTCTGAGTGATTCTCCGACAGCCACCTCGCCTTCGACCCCCTGTTTGTAGGCCCACGAACCGGCCAAGCCGACGACCAGCACCAGGAGCCCCACATGGACGAACAGGGCGCCGTACCGTCCCCGGTTCCCCCGGCTTCGAACGAACAGAAGCACCACTGCCACAGCCGCGGCTGCCGACAGGGCAAAGGCGGCCACCGGATACACCTTTCTTACTCCGCAAACCAGAAGGACGACCAGCGCCAGAAGCGCCGCGCCCGACACAGCCGCGCGGGTCACCAGCCGCCGCCGGGATCCACGAGTGACCCCGGCCACTGAACAGATGACCAGCAGCAACAGCAACACAAGTCCAAGGGGAGCGGTCACCACTTCGAAGAAGCCGGCGCCCAGCATGATCTCGCTCCCCGCGAGGGCGTGTGCGATCGGTGGAAACACAACGCCCCAAAGGATGAAGAACGTCATCACCAGGAGCAGCACAACGGTGTAGAGCACGTTGGAGCTGTATCCGAAAAGCCCGGGAGCCTCGACTTGCTGTTTGATCACGGCGTGGCGCTTGGCGATGACCGCCACCGCGAGCGCGAGCATCAGCACCATGAAAACCACAAACCACGCGATCAGTCGGGACTCGGTGAAGGCGTGCACCGACGCCACCACCCCCGTGCGGGTGAGAAACGTGCCGAAGATGGTGAGGAGATAGGTGAGAGCAACAAGCGAGACCGTCCACACCCGCATGCGCCGGCGCCGCTCCGCTACGCTCGCGGAATGCAGCAAGGCGGTCGCAGCAAGCCACGGCATCAACGAAGCGTTCTCGACCGGATCCCAGCCCCAGTACCCACCCCAACCCAGCGTGACGTATGCCCACCAAGCGCCGACCACGTTGCCCACGGTGAGGAAGAGCCAGCCGGCGAGTGCCCACGCGCGGATGCCTCGGATCCACGTGCCAAACGGGCTGTTGTTGACCAGACCGGCCACCATGAGCCCAAAGGGCACGGCCATGGCAATGTAGCCGAGGTACAGCGCGAGCGGATGGATCGCCATGCCGGGGTGACGCAGCACCGGATTGAGCCCCAGCCCATCGGCCGGCGTGGGAGACAAGGGATTGACGGCGAACGGATCGCAGCCCGGCCCGAACAGGATGAGCAAGGAGAAGAACAGGGTCATGAACGACAGCACAGCCATGAGATAGGGAGCTGACCGGGGATCCCTCCTCATACCACCCCGCGCGGCGACAACTGAGAACAGAGCCAGCACCAGCAACCAGAGCAGGAGCGAACCGGCGCCACCCGCCCACAGCGCCGACACCGTGTAGACCCAAGGAAGCGCCCGGGAGCTGTGCTGGTAGACATAGAGGTTGCCGAAGTCGCGGGTTAGAAATGAGACGAGAAGGAGCAACAGCGCGACGCCGGCGGTGGCGAGAACGCAGTACAGAGCCCACATCCCGCCGCGAGCCAGAAGCGGCCGCCCCGTGTGACGGCCTAGGAGCGATAGCAGCAGCGCGGCGAGGCTCGCCGCGGCGGCGACGAACAGCAGCGCACTGCCTGCGCCGCTCACTGCTCGGCCTCATACTTGCTGGGACACTTGGTGATCAGGGTCTCGGCGGAGAACACACCGTTTCCATCGTAAGCGCCCTCTGCGACGATGTGCGCCCCAGCTTCGTTCTTGAACAGGTCGGGCAGCGCCCCTTCATACAAGACAGTGATGGCGTCGGCCCCCACGTCACGGTCCTGAAGGGTGAAAGTGAATGTCGCCGCTGCCTCGTCCAGTAGAGAACCACCCACCAGCTCCCCGGATACCCGCACGTGCTGTACCGCGCCTATGGCCTTGAGCTCGGAGACCGAATAGTAATAGACGACCCCGCGTCCGAACCCCAGCCAGAGAAGCACGCCCACAGCCACGAGGACCACCGCGATGCCGACGAACAGCCTGGTCCTACGGGGACGCTTGATCTTGGGCGAAAGCATGGGTGCAGGCTCGCTCCACCATCCTCTGTCCGTGCTCAACGCGCTTCAGCGGCGGTGCAGCAGGTTGTAGAGCAGCACACAGACCTCTCCCCGCTTGGCAGGGCCGAGGAAGGGGAAATCGGGCCCCATGCCCATCAGTCCGTTGGTGAGTTCGGCCCAGGCAGCCTTACGCGCCCAGGGATAGTGGACCGGCGAGAACTCCCCGAATGGAGGTATGTACTCTGGAGGAGGATCGGGCAGCTCGGCTGCGCGGGCGACCATGGTGATGAGCTGAGCCCGGGTCATGTCGGCATAGGGGGCGAAGGTGGTCTCGGTTTTGCCGGTGGTGATGCCGTGAGCCGCGCACACGGCCACGTACTTGTCGGGGTAGAACGGATCATTCGGATCCAGATTTGTGGCGACATCGGTGAAATGAGACACCTCCGCACCGGTCACAGGCAGACCCAGGGTCCTTACGATCATCTTGGCGAACTGCTGCCGGGTCACGAGATTGTCGGGACCGAATCTGCCGTCGCCGTAACCGCCGACTATCCCCTGGCCGGCCACAGCGTTGATCTGCACGTAGTAGGGATGGGTGGCCGGGACGTCATCGAAACCTTGCTGCGGCTCGGTGGCTTTTGGCGGAGGCGAGCCGGCGAGATCGAGACGGAAGACGCCCTCTCCTTCGGTGGCGGCATAGAGATGGTCGCCGTCCGAGGAGATGGCGAGACGGTTGACCGCCTTTGTCCTCAGTCCCTGGTTGATCGGAGTCCAGAGACCGCCGCCGTTCTCGGTGCGGTAGACACCGCCAGCCAGGTCACCCACGTACATGACCTGTGGATCAGTCGGGTCGGCCACGATGGAGGTGAAGTACGATTCCGGGTTGAAGCCGGACATCAATTGTTGCCACGTGCCGCCCCCGTCGGGCGTACGGAACAGGCCCGCACCGGTACCGGCAAAGACCATCTGGGGATCGGCCGGACTCAGAGCGACGGACATCACCGGGGTGGTAGCCGGCCACGGTCCCTGCAGCTTGGTCCAACTACCACCTCCATCGGTGGTCCGCAGAAGTCCCGCCTTGACCGCGGCGGCGTAGACGATCCGCGGGTTCGTCGGATGGACCGCGATGTTCGCCGCCTGCACCGAGGCCGAGTTGCCGTCGTTCGCGGGGTTCCACGTCGCACCTCCGTCGTGCGAGACGTACACGCCTTTCCCGGCCAGTTCACCGTTGTACTGACCGGCGGACGAGTACGCACCGGTCCCCGCGTATACGGTCTTCGGATCGGAGGGCGCGAAAGCGAAGGCACGGAAGGCGAGTGCATTGCCCAGGTTGGGTCCGCGAACCACCCAGCTCTGACCGCCGTCACGACTCTCCACGAGGTGGCTGGTCTGGTTGGTGGCCGCTAGTATGTGCCGGCCATCTGTGGGATCGATGGCCACAGCGTTCCATTCGATGAACGTCATCGGTGGAGCACCGATGCCTATCCAGTCGCTTCCGCCGTTCAGGGTCTTGAAAATCCCGCTGCGGCACGCTGTGATCACCCGGCCGGCCTCGACCGGGTCCACCGCGATATCGCGGCTCTGTGCGCCCGTGTAGCCCTTGCTGGCGATGGACCACGTCGCTCCGCCGTCGATGCTTAGGAAGTTGCCGCCCCCATAGTTGTTCGCAAAGATCCGCCACGCGTTCCTCGGGTCGACCTGGAAATCTATGGGAAACCCCGCCGCGACGCCGGGAGGCCCCCAGATCCATTGGGGGCCTGTCACGTTCTGCCACGTCAGGCCGCCATCTTCACTCCGATACACGTGCCCCAAGCTGCCCGCATAGGCTATCCGCGGGTCGGCTTCCGAGAACTCCACGCTCGTGATCACGTCATTTGCGAGCGTGCGGGTCCATGAAGCCCCTCCGTTCGTCGACAAGTAGACGCCCGCCTGATCCATATACTGGTTGTTGCCGGTCCCCGCCAGTAGGATCTGCGGGTTGTCCGGGTGCATGAACAAGCTGCCCACGTAGAGATTCCCGAGGCCGTTGTTGGCAGGGCCCCACGTGAGTCCCCCGTCTGTGCTCTTGACCACCCCCGCGCCCCCAGGCGTGGCCTTGGCGGCGTCATTGGGATTGGAGTTGGCGGCCTCCCGGTCGAAGATGCCGGTGGAGACATAAACGGTTTCGGGATTGATGGGGTCGATCCAGATGTAGCGAGCCAGATTGTCGCCCCGCCATACTGCCTGCCAATTGGCGCCGCCGTCGACGGTCTTGTAGACGACCCCCTTGGTGAGGTCGAATTCGCGTCCCGGCTTGTCGGTGCCGCCAGGGTTCCACTGCCAACTCGAGAGCTCAGCCGCGGCATACACGATGTTGGAGGAACGGGGATCCACAGTGAATCCACGGAAGGTGATGCCGTTGGCCTCCACCACGCCGTTATCGCGTTTTGTCCAGGTCTTCCCGCCGTCGAGAGAACGGAAGATACCTCTCAGGTATTGGGTGCCGGCCCATACGATGTCGTTGTCATGGGGGTCGATCGTGAGGCAGAAGACGGGGATCGAGTCGCCGGAAGGTCCCGTGCGCACAGTGATGCCCGTGTTGGACGGCTGCCAGGTCAGGCCGCCGTCGGTGCTCCGAAAGACGCCGGCATAGGCGTCGGTGACGAGCATGGTGTCGGGACGATCGGGGCGCATGCGCACGTCGTAGCCCAGACCACCGATGGGCCCCCCGGTGCGGACCCACGAGAGGCTGGCAGCGGCGGCTTCCACGCCGGCGGCCACCCGCAGACCGGCACCCTCAGCCGACCCCGACGCGCCGCCCGCGGCTGCCGGCGGGCTGCCCCCCGCCGCGAAGAGGCCGGATACGAAGAGTGCCAGGCCAACAACCAGAATCGTCAACCACACTTGCGGACGCCGCTCCGTCTCCATGACTCCTCCGTTCCCCTATGGTCCGATGACCGTGATCTGCAGCTCTGCCATCACGATGTCCGGGTCATCCCAGCCCTTCTGCTCGGCCATTTGGAGGAAAGCACGCCGGTACAGAAGGCTCACGCGCACCGAGACGGGACCGAGAGACGGAGCCGCGAAGGCATAAGAGGTGGTGTCCGAGGCGAACGCCGCCAACCTCGTGTCGCTCACTATCACCGTGGGGTTCCAGTAGGCGCCGCTGGGCTCGATCCCGGTCCAGGGCTCCCGGAGGATCTTCGCGTATGCCGTCCCGGCCAGCCCCGCGTATCTCCCTTCATCCGCGTCTGCCCCGACTCCGGCCCACTCCGGCAATACGGGACCATCCACGTGCTTGAGTAACTCCCCGCCGGGACCTGTTGCCTCGACCACCAGAAGGACCTGGCGCAGCGGGCTGTCGGTGGGCACGTGGTGCCCGGTCTTGTCGTTCGTCACCGTGGCGGTCACGTCGATGCGACCCTCGGCCCAGGCAGCCTTCACGTCCAAGCTCAGCGCCTCCCTCAGCAGCGCCACGTCCGCGGCCCCCGGCATGAGGTGACTCACCACAGTGGCCGGGTCGCGCTGATTGCCACCCACCTCGGCCCGGGCGATCAGGGTCGCGCCGGTACTGGGCATATG
>JAFGIH010000693.1 GCA_016929985.1 Thermoleophilia bacterium
CCCGTGGCTACCGCATGGGCGATGCCCACCACGAAGACCGCGCCCGCATCCTGGCAGACAGGGTGGGGATGGGTGAGGGCCGCATCCTGCCGGGCAAGGGCCGCCGTCGTGGACGCCGGAAGCACATGGGCGAAGATCCCCATCGGACTCACCCGCATGAGAGCGCCGTTGGCCTGGCTGTCTCGGTCGGCAGCCGACAGGGCGGCCGCGGCCACAGACGCCCGGTCTTCTCCCCGGGCCAGCGCCGCCACGGCCGGTCGCAGCGCTTGGGCGGTGGTGCCGCCGTAATCGAAGGGACGCGAGTCGAACCACCGGGCATACGCCACCGCCGCCTCCGCAGGGTCGTACCGCCCCACCCGGACGATGGAGCGGGCCAGCATCAGCGCCATCTCGGAGTCGTCGGTGGGCTGACCAGCCAGGGTGTTGTACGTGCCGCCGTCGGCCACCTCGCGGATGCCGCCGGGATACAGCCGGTGGATATCGGCCTTGCTCCGGAACTCCACCAGACTCCCGAGCGAGTCGCCGGCCAACTGCCCGAGCAGGCAGCCCTGTGCGCGCTCGAGCAGAGGCGTGACGGCTCCTTCCGGTGTCTCCGGCCCGTCCAGGAGCGGATAGGTGGTCTCGATATCGAATGCGGGCATCATGACTCCTCACCTCGATACGACGTATGGCCGCGTGGCTCGACCGACACCAGTCTACCGAGCGGGCCGGACAGGAAGATGGGGGAGACGGGACCTTCGCCGTTCGAGGACCATACTTGCCGGTCGGCGCCCCCCGGTGCCGTCCCGGTGCCCGCCCCCCGCCTGGGGCGCCCGGCCTTTCGACCTGGAGTGGGTCTCGCGGAGTCCGGTGCCCAGCATCGAGACGCCGACCGTGGCGGAGATGGAGGCCCAGACGACCCAGCTCAGCCGCTACGCCGCAAAGCGCCGGCGGTCGCGTTCTGAGACCAGGGTGTGATCTTGTCCAGTTCTGCCGCCAGCGCGCTTTCCGCCACCTCGGTGTCGTGGGCCGCCTGGGCCCGGAGCCAGTACCCCTTTGAGAGCCCGAAGAACCTGCAGAGGCGCAGGTCGGTGTCGGCAGTAATGGCCCGCTTGCCGGCCACGATGTCGCCGATGCGCTGAGCCGGTACGCCGATCTCCTTTGCCGGCCTGTACTTAGTGATGCCCATGGGCACCAGAAACTCCTCGCGCAGCAACTCGCCGGGAGTGATGGGGCCTAGAGTTTCCACGGTCACCTCCTGCCGGCTCAGTGATAGTCGACGATCTCCACGTCCTCCGCGCCCCCGGCGATCTGCAGTTGCCACAGCTTGCGACGAGCGACCGCCTCGATCTGCAAAAAGCGTGCGACTCGGCGTCCCTTCGCCAGCGCTTCCGTGTCTGTGTCTTTGAAGGAGCGGAGTCATGTCAGTAATAATGCGATGCGTTAATAACGTCAGGCGTGATTATGGATGCCTCCAACGTGGCAGGCACCGCGGCAAGCGTGATTGACGAGCCGGGCAACTGGCACTCGCATCGATCGATCGGTCCGCTCAATCGAGCGGTGGCCGTCCTGAGAAAGAGGCTGTGCCGGTAGGAACGTTGTCTCCTCGTCCATGGATCTTGAAGCGTGGCGGCCGTGATGATCTCGTGGAGCGTATGCCGGTGCACGGCGCCTCCCCCGGCATCCGACCAAAGTTGTAGAATGGAAAGCGTCCTGGGTGGGGCGGAGCCGCGCTTCGCGACGGTCTCTCACCCTGCTGGGGGAGGCTCGGACGTCTACTCCAACTCGAGGTTCGCGAGTGACGACTGACAACGACTCGCGTCAGACAAACGTGCACAGCGGCGCCGGCGGGGGCGTCGGGGCCGGCCGCAGCGACGGCACCCAGCGCGCCGGCGATGCCTGCTGCGGCTGGCACGGCACTGTGGCCGATTTCTTGGCCCTCGACCAGGCCGCGCTCCTCGCGTCCCTTGCTGCCCGGCACCTCCGGGTCATGGGCGCGCCGCCCAGCGGTGAGCAGATAGCCGCCTGGCGTGGCGAGTACGAGATCCTCGGCGTCACACTCCGCGAGATCGCCGCCTCCGTGCCGCGAGCGGGGAAGTGGGCCGTCATCTTCGAGTACGAACTGCCGCGGGAGCGTGGCCGGCGGCCCGACGTGGTGATCCTCACGGGGTCGCAGGTCGTGGTGCTCGAGTTCAAGGAGACCGCCGCGGTCCAGCATGCCCACGTGGACCAGGTGGCCGCCTATGCGCGCGACCTGCGCCACTACCACGCCGCCTCGCACGACAAGCTGGTCGACCCGGTGCTGGTGCTCACTGGGGCGACGGAAGCCCGGCGGACCGCAGGCGACGTCACCGTGGTCAACCCGCGGGGCCTCGGCACCGTCATCGCCGAGCTGGAGCGCCGCGCCCCCGCCGAGCCCATCGACGCCGAGGGATGGCTGGCCGCCGACTACTCCCCATTGCCCTCGCTGGTGGACGCCGCCCGGCGCATCTTCGAGCACGAACCTCTGCCGCAGATCAAGAGGGCCCAGAGCGCCGGCATCCCCGGCACCATCGCCGCGCTGGTCGCGGCCGCGAACCAGGCGCACGAGAACCGGGAGCTGCATCTGGCGCTCATCACCGGCGTTCCCGGGTCGGGCAAGACCCTGGTGGGGCTGCAGTTCGTCTACGAGAACCACTTCGGCGACACGGGCAGCCACCGCACCGCCATCTTCCTGTCGGGCAACGGGCCGCTGGTGGACGTGCTGCAGTATGCGCTGCGGAGCAGGGTGTTCGTCCAGGACGTGCACGGCTTTCTCAAACAGTACGGCGGCGACAGCACCCGCACACCCGAGGAGCACATCTGGGTCTACGACGAAGCCCAGCGGGCCTGGGACGCCCAGCGCGTGCGCGAGAAGCGCGGTCACGACCGCTCGGAGCCGGAGGACTTCCTCTCCATCGGGTCGCGCAAGGATTCCTGGGCTTTGATGGTGGGCCTCATCGGCGAGGGGCAGGAGATCTACCTGGGGGAGGAGGCCGGCCTCAAACAGTGGAACGACGCGATCGCGAAGACGGCGGATTCCTGGACGGTCCATAGTCCCCGAAAGATAGCGGACCTTTTTGATAGCGCCGAACGACTCGACATCAACGAGTCACTCGACCTGGACATGTCGCTCCGCACCCATCTGGCCGAGGACGTGCAGGGCTGGGTGGAGGACCTGCTGGATGGACGGCTCGACGCCGCCGCGGCCCATGCGGAGGCTATGGAGAAGCAGGGCTTCCGCCTGTACCTAACGCGCGAGCTGGAGCGGGCGACGGGGTATGTGCGGGAGCGGTACCGCTCGGAGACCGACAAGCGGTACGGGTTCCTGGGCTCGTCGAAGGGACGGCTGAACCCGTTCGGAATCCCGACAGACTACTACAGCACCCAGCGGATGAAGATCGGTCCTTGGTACTACGACGACCCCGACACGGCCAAGTCGTGCTGCC
>JAFGIH010000694.1 GCA_016929985.1 Thermoleophilia bacterium
AGCCGGGTGATGCCCTGAGCGGCCAGCGCGTCGGCCAGATGGAGGTGGAGGCCGGAGGGCACGGGCAACGGCTTACCCGGGCGTCCGGGAAGCACGGTCTGAGCGGCAACCTGCGGGAACCGCTCGGGGCTGAGAAGGTCGAACAGTGCCGGTTTCACCTGCTGCCGCCTCGAAAGGAAGATGACCACCGTCCGCTCCCGCCCCCCACAGTCTCGTGGACCCGTCGTGTGACGACTACCACCGCAGAGTACCTGCCGGGGACGAGAGGGCCGTGCAACTAAGGCTGTACTATGGCGGACGATCCGCTGCGCAAGGTTACTACTACGATCTGGGGGCGGGCAAGGAGGCGGATAGGCAAGAACGTGCTCGTCCCTACCCCGTTGGACACGATGACGGTGGTTACCCTGTTGGTGACCACGCCCGTGCGGTACTTCTGTCCGTACTGGGAGGGGATGTGCGGCGCCCACAGCCCGAAGATGGTCACCTGGCCTCCGTGTGTGTGCCCGGCGAGAACCAGGTCGACTCGGTCCTTGGGGAGCCGTTCCGAGAGGTCAGGATTGTGGCTGACGAGGAGGACGAAGTCCTGGGCGGTCGTCCCGGCGATAGTGGGGGCGATCCGGGGGGAGCCCTGGGAGTAGTCGTCGGCTCCGGCCAGCCGGAGGCGCTCACCGTCACGCTCGATCCACACGCCTTCGTTGACGAGCACGGGGATGGCCGCCTCGGCCGCGGCCTCGAGGACTCGAGCCGGTCCGTCGGCATCGTCGTCGTGTTCCCCGTAGTCATGATTGCCGAGCACCGCGAACACCCCCGAAGGGGCTTGCAGGCGCGCCAGCTCTTTGAAGCAGGGGGCCGCGTTGTCGGTGTCGTTGTGTACGTAGTCGCCGCCAAGGAGGACTACGTCCACGCCCAGTCCGTTGACGCGGTCGACTATCCCGCCCACCCGCTCCGGGGAGAAGAAGGCGCCGCAGTGGATATCGGTCACGAAGCCCACTCGGAATCCGTCGAACGCCGGCGGCACGTCAAGGTGGGTGACGGTGTACTCCTTGATCTCGAGCCGGTATGTCTCGCCGTATCCGTAGCCAAGAACGGCGGCCGCTATCAACAGGAGCCCGATCCCCAGCAGTATCCACCGCCGGCGCCGCCGCCGTGGTGGGGCCAGGAATCGCGGGCTCACAGCAGGCCTGGGCGGGTTACCGCGGTACGCGGCAGAGGTCGCGTTCCACCAGGAGCTCCGCGATCTGCACGGCGTTCAGAGCCGCTCCCTTGCGCAGGTTGTCGGCCACCACCCAGAGATTGAGGGCGTTCTCAGCGGTGGGGTCGACTCGGATGCGGCCCACGTAGGTATCGTCGGTGTGTGCGGCCGCGATGGGCATGGGGTACACGTTGTTGGCCGGGTCGTCCACCAGCTTCACGCCGGGCGCCGAGGCCAGCAGCTCGCGGGCGCGTTCGACGGTGAGCGGGCGGGCGAACTGCAGGTTCAACGACTCGGAATGGCCATACTGCACCGGCACGCGCACGCAGGTGGCGGTCACGGCGATGGTGTCGTCGCCCATGATCTTCTTAGTCTCGTCCACCATCTTGCGCTCCTCTTTGGTGTAGCCGTCCTCGAGGAACACGTCGATGTGCGGCAGACAGTTGAAGGCGATCTGATGCGGATAGACGTTGATCTCGGGGGCCTCGTCCGCGAGTATCTGAGAGGTCTGGTTGAGCAACTCGTTGATGGCCTTGGCGCCGGTCCCGGACACGGCCTGATAGGTGGATACCACCACCCGCTTGATCTGGGCCTCGTCATGGAGGGGCTTCAGAGCCACCACCATCTGGATGGTGGAGCAGTTGGGATTGGCGATGATGCCCTTGTGCCATTCGACGTCGTCGGGATTGACCTCGGGTACGACCAGAGGCACGTCCGGGTCCATGCGCCAGGCGGACGAGTTGTCGATCACCACGCAGCCCGCCTCTTTGGCGAACGGAGCGTACTTGAGAGAGGTACCGCCACCCGCCGAGAAGAGGGCCAGGTCGACGTCCTTGAAGCTGTCGGGGGTGAGTTCCCGGCAGATGACTTCTTCGCCTCGGAACTCGAGCCGCTTGCCGGCGGACTTGGCCGTGGCCAGAGCGACGAGCTCTTTGACGGGGAAACCACGTTCTTCAAGGATGCTACGCATCGCTTGGCCGACGGCGCCTGTGGCGCCGGCCACCGCCACTCGGTACTCGTTACTCACGGCTCCTCCTTGCCAGTCTGACAGCGCGGAGATTGTAGCATCCGCCCGAGCTCCGGCCTTCCCGGCCCCGTCTAGTCCGGACGGTAGCGCCACACCGCCAGTGCCAAGAGGACGATCACCCAGGCCCAGACCACCGCCATGGGGAAGAGCACGTCGGCGATGCCCCAGCTCTTCAGGGTGATGCCGTGCAGCGAGTCCATGACCCACGCGGTGGGGAGAAAGTGCGCCACTCGAGAGAACGCGGCCCCGGTGATCTCGAGAGGGAACCACGCGCCCCCCAGAGCGGCCAGCACCTGGGCCGAGATCACCGTGGTGGCGATGACAGCCTGCTCCGACCGGAACACCACCGACACCAGGAGACCGAACGAAGCGGCGAACACGGAGAGGGAGAGCATGGTCACGAGCAGCGCCGCCGGGCTGTCGAAGTAGCCTATCCCGAAGGCGAACTGACCCAAGAGGACCAGGAGGAGCTGCTGCAGGAACGAGATCATCACCATGGCCAACATCTTGCCCCCGATGATCTGCGTGGCGGTGACGCCGATCACGTTGAGACGCCTCAGCAGCCCCTTCTGCCGCTCCCAGACCATCATGGCGGTTATCCCCAGAAGGCTGAAAAGCACCCAGTTGACCATCGAGCCGGGGGACGATTGCTCAAAGCCGCTCGCGGCGGCGTCTGTGCCCCCGTGAGCGTCCAGGACCTCCACGGTCACCACTGGGTTCGCGAGCTGGGTGTCGACGAACGCCCGAGCCGATGCGAGTAGGGACTCGTCCACAGCGGCGCCGGTCTCTTGCTTCACCTGCTCCACAGCCACCTCGATCGCCGCTATCGCCACGTTGAGACCCGACACCGCCTCGTCCACCGCCTGCCGAACCGACTGGACAGCGCTGGAGGTCTCCGCGCCCACCATGACCAAGGCGGCGGGCTCTCCCTCTCCGACGGCGGCGCCGAGACCCACCGGTATGATGAGACCGGCCGCCGCCCTGTTGTCGTGGACCGCGTCCTCGACCTCTTCGGCGCCCATGGGCTGCAGTTCGAGCAGGGACGACTGCTCCAACCGCTCGGTGATCTGCAGAGAGACGGTGGAGCCGTCCTCATCGG
>JAFGIH010000695.1 GCA_016929985.1 Thermoleophilia bacterium
CCACGCCCATGGCCTCGATGATCTCGGCCACTGAGTCACCTTCCACGGGAGTGGGGGCGAGCGATAGGTCGACGATGCCCCGCGCCACTCCCAGCCTCGCGGCGGCCTCCCGGGCGATCAATTCGCCCACCCGGGTGATCTTGAAGGCCGTCTCCTTGATGGCTTCGGCGACCACGGCAAGATCCGCATCGTTGGGAAGAGACTCCACCACAGCCCGTACGACCCCGGGGCCGGAGATGCCAACATTGATGACGGCGTCGGGCTCACCCGAGCCGTGCACCGCTCCGGCCATGAACGGGTTGTCTTCGACCATGTTGGCGAAGACCACCAGCTTCGCGCATCCAATCGAGTCGCGGTCGGCAGTCGCCTGGGCCGTGGCAAGCACCGTCTCGGCCATGGCGAGCACGGCGTCCATGTTGATACCGGCCCGAGTGGTGGCGACGTTCACCGAGGCGCACACCCGGTCGGTGGTAGCAAGCGCTTCGGGGATCGAGGCGATGAGCCGCGCGTCTGCGTCGCAGACTCCCTTCTGAACCAAGGCGGAGAAGCCCCCGATGAAGTCCACGCCTACGGTCGCCGCGGCTCGATCGAGGGCCAGCGCGAGCGGGGTGAGGTCCTGAGCCCGCGTGGCGGCCGCGAGTTGTGCGACCGGCGTGACCGCGATGCGCTTGTTGACGATGGGGATGCCGTATTCGCGTTCCAGTTGTTCGGCCACCGGCACGAGGCGGTCGGCAGCAGTGGTGACCCGTTCATAGACGCGCCGTGCCGTCACCTCGATATCGGAGTCGGCGCACGACGAGAGTGAAAGTCCGAGGGTGACCGTGCGGACGTCGAGATGCTGCTGCGTGATCATCGTGAGGGTCTCGACGATCTCCTCGGGTGTGAGGTACACGGATCCTCCTCAGCCTAGATGCGGTGCATGTAGCGGAAGACGTCCTCGCGCTGCAGGGTTATCTGCATGCCGAGGTCTTGGCCGACGGCGGCGAGGCGCTTCTGCAGTTCGTCAAAGGGCACGCTGTCCTCGTCAACGGTGACGAGCATGGTCATGGTGAAGATGTTGCCCAGGATGGTCTGGCGGATGTCTTCGATGTTCGTGTTCGTCTCCGCCAGCGCTCCCGAGACGGCGGCGACGATACCCACCCTGTCTTGTCCCAGGACCGCGAGCACGGCCGAGGTTCGCATGAGCCACCTCCACGTTCGTGAGTGCATGACGCCGACCGGTGCCACCGCGGTCGCAGCCTTGCCCCTATGATAGTGTCTATGCAATAGAACTATACGCTGGCGATCCAGTTGGAGGTGAGACCGATTATGGCTCTCAAGATAGACGAAACCAGATGTGTCCTATGCGGCTTGTGTATCGATGAGTGCCCGGCCGGTGCGTTCAGTGGCGAAGGGGAGTACGCAGTCGGGCAGTCGCGAGTGCTCAAAGAGATCAAGCTGGATAACGACAAGTGCACAGGTTGCGGGGAGTGTACGGCCACTCAGTTCTGGTGCCCGGCGGAGGCTATCTACGACGCCCCGGCCGAAAGGACGCCCTTCGGTACCAGAGTGGAGGTGGGCAGAGAGACCGACGGCAAGAAGTACGCCGACCTCTTCTACCAATACAAGCACGGCGACGACCCGTACATCACCAATTTCGCCAGCGCTGACATTCCGTTCAACTACGTAACGAGGTTCGACAGCGACAGGTTCCCTATCCCCGGCTGCAACTTCTACTACGTACATTGGATCATGCCTCACGAAGAACCGTTTCTCGAGATCGGCCATCCGCCGCACATCCACAGGAGCGCGGAGTTGCTCTTCCACATAGGCGGCGATCCGACCAATCCCCAGGAGCTCAACTCTGAGGTCGAGTTCTTCATGGGTGTGGAGATGGAGCGGCACGTGTTCACCAAATCGACGGTCATCTACATCCCGCCGAACGTCGTTCACTCTCCGTGGAGACCCTACTACACGACGAAGCCGTGGCTGTTCATCGAGGTGAACCAGGGGCCGAGCCATAGCGAGAAGGGGTACCATCAGGTGCTCGAGCCCGAGCGGTGGAGCTCTCCCGATTTGATGAGGCCCGCCTTTGCCGACGAGAACTACTAAGGCGGCCGGCTGACCACGTGCATTTCGTGATGGACCGGGTGCAGCTGGTCTGACGCGGCTCCTGTCACGCGGACGTGCTGGGCGGTCGTGTGACCTCGGCCAGCCGTCGGAGCGCATCGAGACGTTCTGTGCGCCCGAGTCTTACTCGGGTCACGGCTTGCCGGAGGGTCTCGATGTTGCGGTCGTACATCTCGCGGTCCACGGGATATGGAAAGCCGTCTTTGCCGCCGTGCGCGTAGCTGAAGAGCGCCGGATCACTGCGACTGGCGGGGGTGTCATACACCAGTTCGGCGATGAGGGTGAGAGCACGGATGGTCTTAGGACCTACTCCGGGCATGCCGAGCAGGGCCTCAAAGCTCTCCGGCTGCCGTTCGTACGTGGAGAGGAAGATCTTCGCCAGATTGTCGGGGTGGATGTCTCGCAACTCGACGGCGTGGCGCGTGGGCATGGACAGGTGCTTCAAACGGTCGAGGCGGCCCAGGATGCGGTCTGGCGGCTCGTGTGACAGCTCAGTGACCACGTCTTGGGCGGGCAGGCTCTCTCTTGCCACTAGATTGAGCACCGTGGTGCCAGGGGCCTGTGAGGCGATAGCCTGATGGGGCTCGACCACGTAGTCGGCAACCGTGTCGCTGAGCCAGTGATAGCGGCGCGCCTTGTGGTTGGTAATGTTCATGCCCTGCTGCACGACCGCCCACTTGCCTTGGCGAGTGAAGAAGAAGGTGTGGTGGTAGATCTGATAGCCATCCTGTAGGCCGGAACTGTCCACCTTGGCTGCCATCCTGCTGGCGTAGACCAGGGGATGTGGTTCGACGAACAGCGCTCCCGATGAGGCGGCAGCCTCTATCTCGCCGGGAGTCTTGTGAGAGACGCCTCCCTTGCCACCCGCCACGAGCAGGCCCGAGTCGTTCTCAAGTCCTCGGAGGCCGTCTTTCAGCGCCCCGCAGACAGTGGTGGTAACACCGGAGCTATGCCAGTCAAAGCCAAGGACTGCGCCGAACGCCTGGAACCACACCGGATCGGAGAGCCGTTCCAGCATGGCTTCCGGGCCGTATTCGCTCACGATGGCAAGCGTGATCTCGCGGGCCATGAGCCGCATGCGCGAGAACAACCACGCGGGCGCCTTGCCACCATGGAGCGGCAGTGTGGCGGTACCGGTCTTCATAAGACAAAGGATACGTTCCGGGTCGGACAGACGATGCGCCCGCGTCTACTGGGCGGCAGCGACCCACTGATAGACGATGTTGCCTTCTGTGTCGACGTACGCGTGCTCCATGCCGTCCTTGTCCAAGGTCACGGGAGCCAGGCCGCCGGGGAGGAAGGGCTCGGCAGTGGCGAACTGCGCGGGAATCACCAGGGTGCCTCTGCGGTCGATATAGCCCCATCTGAAGTCGCCCGACCTGGCCCTGGGCTGGACGGGAGCCAGTCCTTGGGAGAAGGCTCCGGCATCCCAGAAGCGAGGCTCGACGACCATCGTCCCTGAGCTGTCCACGTAGCCGTAGCCGGAGTATTCGGAGCCGGCCTCGACCTTCACCGCGGCCAACCCCTCGGAGAACGATTGGGCGTCCGCGAATTGTGCGTCGATGACGAAGGCGCCGGAGCCGTCGACATACCCCCACAGGTGGGCGAGGTCGTCGCCCATCCACACCGCCGCCAGTCCTTCGGAGAAGGGCTCGGCGGCGTAGTAGCGGGCGGGGATAGCCATCTTCCCAGTGCAGTCGATGTAGCCCCAACGCATCGCGCCGTTCTCGTTTCGCATCCACACCGCGGCCAGTCCTTCGGAGAAAGGCGATACAGACATGGATACCGGCTGGATGACCAGCGCGCCCGTCCTGTCGATAAAGCCCCATGCGGACGTTGCCTCCGAGCGGAGGATGACCGCGGAGAGACCATCGGAGAAGGGCTGAGCGCCCGGTGATGCCGGCCAGATGACGAACTCACCCGAATGATCGATGTACCCATGTTCGCCACCCACGTTCACCGCGGCCAGACCCTCCGAGAAAGCCGAGGCTTGATCGAGCCACATGGGGATGACCATCTCGCCCCGTTTGTCTATGAAGCCCCACACGTTCCCGTCGGTCACAGCTGCCAGGCCCTCTGAGAAGAACCCGACCTCTGCAAACCGAGGCTGTATCACCATGCTGCCGTTCTTGTTGATGAAGCCATATCCGCCGACGGCCGAATCGTACGCCGGGAAGAGCTCGGTCTCACCTACGATTCCTGCCTCGATGGCCCCTATGGCGATCCCTGCCAGTGCGACTATCACCACGCTGATGAGCACCGCCAAGGTGGACCTGCGGGAGCGTCGACGGCCCTGAGCGGAGGAGATGATCGTCTCGACTCGGGGTCGCCGTTTGGAGGGTTCCGAGCGCGGGGCCAGCTTCCACTCTCTGACATCGGGCACGACAGGGCTGCCGCAGGCAGAGCACCACTCCCAGCCGTTCTGAGGGAGCTTGGCATGGCATGTAGCGCATCTCGCCATGTTCGCAGCCCTTTCGCGTACCTCTTGAGGCGCCTGAACGTGTCAGGCCCTCTGGGTCAGTCGATCAGTAGACCGCCACACGCGTTGAGCGACCGGCCCGTCATGTAGTCGGACTCCTTGGATACGAGGAAGGAGGCGACGTCGGCGATATCGTCCGTCGTTCCCATGCGTCCGAGGGGGTCGATCTCCTCGACCAACTCATCCAGCTCCCGCCATCCCTCGTCACCCGGAAAGAGACTCATCAGGGCCTCCTTGTATCAGTTTGTGCATCAATCATACCGCTAGGCACTCAGTCCGCTATCCGGCGGCGCCGCGGCTCATCCACTTGTCGGACATGCCGCCCTAGGAATAACATGACCGGCAACATGCACTTGACTCCAGAAGAATCACCCTCGACCCCCCTCCCTCGATGATCGACCGCCTTCGCCAGTCGTGGACGAGCCCTGTGGGCCGTGGGTTCATCATGCTCGCAACGCTGCAGTTCACCTACGGCTTTGCTTACAGCGCGCATAACAGCGTCCACACGAACTTCTGGGAAGACGTTCTCCTTTTCAGCGGTCCCCAGTTCGGCTATATGACGGCCATCCGGGAGTTCGGGGGCCTCACCCTCATCCTACTCATGGCGCTGCTGTACCGGGTGTCGATACCCTGGTTGACCTCGGGCGCGATGCTCTTCATGGCTTTGGGGTTCGGACTCTTCGGCATCGCCACCGGGTTCGGCACGTTGATACCGTGGATTCTCATCAGCAGCTTCGGGATGCACACCATCCTGCAGACCCAGTTCTCGCTCGGCATGAGTCTGACCACCCAGGAGAGGAGCGGCCACGTGCTTGGACGCATGGCCGCCTTCGCCCAAGCCGGCACGTTCGTCGCACTCATCTCAGTCTTCTTGATCTTCCACTTCGACCTGCTGTCGTACAAGGCGACGTTCGTGCTCATCGGAGTGGTCGCGGCTATCGGGGGAATCGCTATCTTCCGCTTCCCCCACCTGCACGATGGGGTGGAACGCAAGGTGGAGCCCAAGCGGGATCCCATCGTCTGGCGCAAGGAATACCGTTACTACTATCTGCTCAATCTCCTGGACGGAGTGCGTCAGCAGATCTTCTTCTCGTTCGGGCTCTGGGTGCTCGTCAACCGCTTCAAACTCGGCGTGGAGGACATCTCACTCCTTCTGATGGCGGTGACCTTCATCGGTGTGGTGTCGTCGGCGTACGTGGGGAGGCTGATCGACCGCCACGGCGAGCGGCGGGTTCTGCAGGCCATCAACATCGGATACGTGGTCGCGCTGGGCGGCTATGCGCTGTCTGGACAGATGTATCTGGCCTGCATCTTCTATGTCATCTACTCCTTCATCTCTCAGTTCTCCACCATCGGAGCGTCCACCTATCTCCGCAAGATCGCGGTGCCCGAGGAGATCGCACCGAGCCTTGCCATGGGGGTCACCATCCTCCACGCTACTGCCGTGGTGGTTCCGGTGGTGGCGGGCATCATCCTGAACTTCGTCGGCTACCAGATCCCGTTCTTCATCGCCTGCCTTGCCGCTCTGGTCATGGTGGGCGTTACGCGGAAGCTGGATCCTCGGGCGCAGCGCACCGCTGCTCGCGTGGCGTTGGACGAATCGAGATCCGCTTCTTCGGCGGGCGTGCAGCCGGTCGCACTAGAGGAGGGGGCTTCTTGAGACGGCGCGACGGCAGTCGT
Source organism: Thermoleophilia bacterium (assembly GCA_016929985.1). The sequence goes on from JAFGIH010000695.1 coordinate 6,269, forward strand.
CGTTCAGAGGGGCCAGATCAGCAGGATGAGCGGTATCGAGACGGCCATGACCAGGATGCTCAGGGGTAACCCCATCCGCCAATAGTCGCCAAAGCGATAACCCCCTGGGGCCATGACCAGCATGTTCGACTGATGGCCGATGGGGGTGAGGAAGGCGCTGGAAGCCCCGATAGCCACGGCCATGAGGAAGGGATCCGCTGACGCCCCCATGCCTTGTGCCAGCGCAAGAGCCACCGGTGCCGCCAAGACCGCCGCCGCCGCATTGTTGACCACATTCGAGAGGAGCATGACGGCCCCCATCAAGACAGCCAGGGTCACGGCTGTCGGGACGGCCGCGCCGAGCCGGAGCAATCCATCGGCGATCAGCTGGGTGCCGCCTGTCTCCTCGAGCGCCTGGCCGACCGGCAACATGGCGCCAAGCAGGATGATTATGGGCCAATCGACCGCGCTGTAGACCTCGCGCAGAGGTACGAGTCTGGCCAGTACCATGATGACCGCGGCGATCATCAATCCGATCGCGGCGGGCACGACGTCTAGCGCGATGGTCGCCAATGCCACGGCGAAGAGACCGGTGGCCAACATGATCTTGCGCGGTCTCCCGATCCGTAGGTCTCGCGATGCAAGGGGCAGGCAGCCCAGGACGCGAAGGCTCGGCTGCAATTCGCCCTCGTTGCCTTGGACCAGGAGCACGTCTCCCGCCACCAGACGAGTACGGCTCAACTGCTGCTGCAAACGCTGGCCCCGACGCGCCACCGCGAGCACGTTCAGCCCGTAGCGCTCGCGGAGCTGTAGGCGCCTCGGGGTCGTACCGATGAGCAGCGAGCCCGGCGCAACGACCACTTCCGCCAGTGTCAGGTCGCCCTTCGTCTTCTGCCCGTTCTGATCTTCGTCGTCGCGCGTCAGCTTCAGATCGGTCATGTCGATCAGAGCGCCCAGGTCGTCTGTTTCGGCCTCGACCGTAAGCACGTCGTCCTCTCGCAGGACTTCGTACATCGAGGGCATCGTCCGGCGCTGACCCCCGCGTTCGAGGGCTATGACGACGATGTCGGCCTCCTCCTCCACCGCCATGATGAGGCTGTGCAGCGTCTTGCCGATGAACTCCGACCCTTCTGGTACTCGGACCTCCGCCATGTAGTTCTCTATCTCGAAGGGGTCCGCCGACACCGCCGCCCGCTGCCCCTTGGGCACGAGCCGCCACCCGACGAGGGCGATGAAGACGACGCCGATCACCACCACCCCGATCCCCACGGGCGTGAAATCGAACATGCGGAACGGTTCGGTGCCGTTGTGGGCCCGGTACTCGGCGATGATGATGTTGGGCGGGGTGCCTATCATGGTCAGCATCCCTCCGAGCAGAGACCCGAAAGCGAGCGGCATCAGCAGGAGCGAAGGCGAGTGCTTGGACCGGCGCGCCATAGCTATCGCCACCGGCATGAGCAGTGCGAGCGCTCCCACGTTGTTCATGAAAGCCGAGCACAGGGCGACGAGACCGGCGAGGGTGGCCACCTGCACCCAGAGCCGATCACCGACTCGGATGAGCAGCCTCGAAACCGCGTCCACCACGCCGGCGTTGGACAGTCCACGGCTGATGATGAGCACGGCCGCCACCGTCACCACCGCGGGGTGGCCAAGGCCCAGGAAAACCTGGCCGGCGGGCACGTATCCGGCGATGGCCAGAACCAGCAGCGCCGACAGCGCGACGAGGTCGTAGCGCCAGCGGTTCCAGACGAACAGGACCAGCGTCAGGCCGATCACAGAAAAGACTACTATCTGCCCCGTGGTCACGCTGAGGACGAACCGTCCAAGGCTTTTTCGACGGCACGGAAGCGCATGTCGATCAACCGCCGGTCGTGCTCTTCTGGTATGGCCTCGTCGCTGGACCTCTTGAGCATCTGGGCCTGGGCGAAGACAGCAGTGCGACTCGACTCGTTCTGGGTCCGCTGACCGATGGCGGCGAGGGATTCCAAAAGACGCACGGTCACCGGCACGCTCCCCCGACCATACTGGCGGATGCGGCTGATTGCCTGGTCGACCAGTCGCGGGAAGGTGAGCGGGTAGGTGACAAGTGAGACTTCGCCTTGCGAAGGCAGCAACGCAGGCGGTATGTCTCTCTCGACGGCACGGGCTAGGGCGTCGGTGAGTTGGTCGATGCAGAGGATGGCTGTATCGGGGTCGTTGATGCTGGGTGATAAGGCTCGCAGCGCCAGCCCGACCAGTTGTTCGATGGCCGATTCGACGTCTTGGGCAAGCGGCCGCTGGGGTCCCACCACGACGCACTGGTTGAGATCGTCCAGCAAGTCGTCTGGGAGCTCTCTGTCAGGCCAACAGTCGACCAGGGCCTCGTCTTCTGTCAGGAAGTGGCCGGGCCTGTAGTCAAGACGCAAGACCAAGTGGTGCTCTTGCGCCAACTTGGCGAGACGATCCTGATCGATAGCTTGGACATAGCCGCTCTTGCGCGCGGGCACGTCGCGGGCGCCGGATGGGAACCCCTCGGGGAGCTTCCTCCCGTTGTCATTCTTTCGTGCGGTACTCGTGGTGACGTCGTTGTCCTCACGCACGGGATAGAGCCGGTCGATGGCGCTCTTCAGCTCCCGGCCGGTCGCGGCTACGATGTTGTCCGCCCTCAGCGAGAATGCCGCGTGGTGTATGAAGTAGACCAGCACGCCGACTCCGGCTATGGCAAGCAACAACGCCACCGCGATGGACACGTAGGGAACGAAGTGCTCGTCTCCTACCTCTTCGACGGTCCGTAGCACGAGCAGGCAGTAGATGAAGTTCGCCAAGAACGTGCCGAGCACTATCTGGTAGCCACGGTCGCGTATAAAGTTGCGCAGAAGTCGTGGCCCGAACTGTTGAGAAGCCGTTGTGAGCCCGACTATGGTGATAGAGAAGACCAGAGCCGCCACGGTCATCATGGAGCCGGCGATTGTGGAAAGCACAGCTCGAGCACCGTCCGCCCCGCCCTCGTAGATCCATCCGGGTATCGAGCCCGGGATCCCTCCGATACGTCTGTCGATCCACGGGAGAAGGAATGAGAGGCCCACGGCCACGATCGTCATCGTGGAAGGGATGAACCAGTAGTTCGCCGTCAAGCGGCCGCCCATCTGTCTCAGTCTAGTGCTACTCAGCATGGCTACCCCTTGCCGTCGGCCACCCAACGCACCTCGCCGCCGACCGGCATCGACGTCCCGCACCCTCATGGTACAACCATTGCTGGGTGGGCGCCGACCGGTCACGACCTCCCTACCGGTCTCTGGGTCCCGGCCTCGCGAAGACATCCTCGCCGCGGAGCCATCGCTTCTCGGCATCCTCTTCTCGCACAGCTATGCCCAGACCCGAGCGGAGTTCGACAGGGTCGGCGGCGAGCCCCAAGGCCCCCAGCGCATCCATGACTCCTCTCATCATGGCGGCCGCGCCTAGCTGATGCGCTGTGGAACGGGGTACGGGCCGTTGGGCGTCGCGCGCCTCGCAGAGCGAAGCGTCCGCCGATACACAGCCACGACAGGCGAGCGGGCGAGAGCCGTAGACGACGCACAAGCCGTCGGCCAGCAGCGGGCAGGGGGGAAGGGCCTCGAGCGGGAGCGGTCCGGTAGGCAGAGCTGTCAGACGCGTCTCGAGGGCGAGATCCAGGTGTCCGGAGTCTCGCAGTCGATGGACTATCGCGAACACCTCGATGGGGCTCGCACTGACGGGGAGCGTCCGGCAGCAGTGGTCGCAACCGGGTTCGCAGGCGATCCCACCACCCGGTAGGGCGTCGAAGGCCCGTTGGATCATCAAATCGAGTTCTCTCTGAAGCCGTCGTGCCACGTCATCCAGCCGGCTGCTGCTCCTACCCGGTCCTAGAGCGGCTCTGGTCAGACGCGAGCCAAGAGTACGCGCCGTCTCGGCGTACGGTCTCCAGATGGGGGAGATCTGTGGTGGCCTTTCCATGCCGGCATCTGTGCTCTCTACGAGTAGCCGTGTCCGCTCAGGGGGTCCCGCGCTTGCCTGTGCCGCTCATCACAGCCGGGAACACTTGGCAGGTGCCGTTGTGCAGAGCGGCGTGCAGCGGGTAGTCGAAGAGCTCGGAGAGCATCTCCGAGGTGAGCGTGTCCTCCCGGCTCCCTTCTGCCAGTACTCTGCCCTCTTTCAGCAGGACGACCCGCTGGATCTCCGGCGGTATCTCCTGGACCCGGTGAGTGACCAACAGAACGGTCGTGCCTCCTCGCATGAGCCCGCTCAACACTTCTGTGTAGTGGAAGGCCGCCTTGAGATCAAGGCCTGAGGTGGGCTCGTCGAGAAGGAGCGTTCCGGGCCGGTGCACCAACGCGCGCCCGAGCAAGAAACGGCGCTGTTGGCCGGTGGACATACGGCCGAAGGGCCGCTCTCTGAGTGCGCCTATCTCCAACATATCAAGGATCTCCTCGGCTCTCCGGCGCTCTTCGTCGCCGAAGACCTGGTGCTGCCATGTATCGACGCTGGAATAGAAGCCCGACAGAACGACGTCGATCCCCAGGGCGCTCGCCAGGTATTCGTGCTGCAGATCGTGGGAGACCACACCCAGGTGCGACCGCAAGTCCCAGACATTCCAGCGCTCTCTACCGAGGATCTTGACGTGTGAGCCCGGCGAGAAGACGGGGCGGAGTTCGCCTGAGATCAGCTTCAGGAGTGTGGATTTTCCCGCACCGTTCGGGCCGAGGATAGCCGTGTTGCAACCCTCCTCGACCTGCAGGGTGAGACCGGCGAAGACTCTCGTCTCGCCGCGCAGCACAGTGATGTTGTTCATGTCGACGAGCATGCGCATGCGGTGCCGGCTTTTTCCACAAGGTCGCGTCGGACTGATGATACCGTGCCTTGCATGCGCCCGGCGCGGTAGCATTCACATGTCATGACGAATGAGGACCGGAGTGAGCATGAAAGCCATCGCTGTAAACGGAAGCCCCCGAAAAGGCTGGAACACCGCGACCCTTCTAGAGCACGCCCTCCAGGGTGCGGAGAGCGCCGGCGCGCAGACGAAGCTGGTGCATCTCTACGACCTGGCCTACAAGGGGTGTACGAGCTGCTTTGCCTGCAAAAAGAAGGGCAATACGTGTGACGGCCTCTGCTCGATGCGCGACGATCTCCGGCCGGTACTCGCCGAGGTGATCGAGAGCGACGTGCTCTTCGTCGGTTCGCCCATCTACTTCGACGATGTCACCGGGGAAACACGGTCGTTCTTGGAGCGGCTCCTGTTTCCCAACATCTCGTACGATGAGTTCGGCACGAGGACGTTCAGGCGACAGGTATCGTGCGGGCTCGTCTTCACGATGAACTGTCCGGAGGACGCCATACCGGCTGTTCGCTACGACGTGCTCTTCGAGAAACACACACGGCTCATGGGGATCCTGAGAGGGACGACGGAGTTGCTCAATTCTCACGAGACGTGGCAGTTCGACGACTACTCCGCCATGAACGCGGCCATGTTCGACGTCGACGCGCGGGCGAAGCGGCGCGCTGAGGTCTTTCCCCTGGAATGCCGGAAGGCGTTTGAGATGGGCGCCCGGCTGGCCGGCGGGGATCGCGCATAAGGGGACTTCCGGCGCAGGAGGACGCGCACCAGGTAGTTGACGCCGTGCGCCGCCGACGAGCGGCTGGACGTCTACAAGATGTTCATGGCGGCCAGGAAACCCTCTTTGACGGCGGCGTCGACCTTTGCGGCGCGGATACAATCGCCCACCTTGACGAACGGGAG
>JAFGIH010000696.1 GCA_016929985.1 Thermoleophilia bacterium
ATGGCGACCATCAGTTGCTCGGCGGTCTGCACGCCCTGCCCCGCCGGACCGCACAGGACAATGGATACATCCATGCTTTCAGGCGCCATAGGTTCTCCTTCGGTCTGTTCCGGTGCAGGAGGCTTCAGCGGTACTCTACCCGGCAGCCCGCGTTCTGCAACAATGGAAAGCTTCGCAATCTCTCCGGCTGGGTAGGAATGCATCGGGTGGCGTCCCAGAACGACAGCCTGGAGGTGGGCTCGGTGGGGCTTCTCGACTCGACCGTGAAATCCGTGTGGTGCGCAGTCCTGATAGCTCTCGCTCTCCTGGCCGGCGCCTGCGGGGAGACCGGCGGGGAGCCGAGCACCGGCGCTTCCTCAACCACACCTCCGCCGACCGCCGGCTACCGGGCCACGACTGTTGTGGAAGACCTACGGGTCCCCTGGGAGATGAGGTTCTTGCCCGACGGGAGGCTGCTTGTGACCGAGCGAGAAGGGGGCGTGGTTCTCGCAGACCTGACCTCCGGCGAGGTAGTCGAGGTGGGCCGGGTCGATGTCTTGGCGCGAGGAGAAGGTGGTCTAATGGGGCTTGCCCTTGACCCTGACTTCCCGGGCACACCCCGCATCTATGTCAGCTACACTCATGCTCAGAACGGAGGCCCTCGGAACAGAGTCAGCCGCTTCACTCTCAGCGGCCTCGATACCCCGAGCCCCAGACTGGAAGGCGAAACAGTCCTCCTAGACGGTATACCGGCCGGCTCGATTCATGACGGGAGCCGGGTAGCCTTCGGTCCCGACGGCTATCTCTGGGTGACGACGGGCGACTCTGGGAATGGCGACCTAGCCCAACAGTTGGACTCGCTGGCCGGGAAGGTGCTGCGCATGGCGGGGGATGGGAAGCCCGCCCCCGGCAATCCCTACGTGGATCAACCCCACCCCTTCTCGCTCATCTACACGCTCGGCCATCGCAACCCACAAGGGCTGGCTTTTCACCCCCAGACCGGAGAAGCCTACGTCACTGAGCACGGGCCCTCGGACAACGACGAGATCAACAGGCTGGAAGCGGGGGGCAACTATGGCTGGCCTGACCTGCGCGGCAAGGCAAACGAGTCCGGTTTCGTCGACCCTATCATGACCTGGACTCCGACGATCGCTCCTGCTGGAGCTCTCTTCTACTCGGGGGATCTGTTGGGCGATCTGAGAGGCGCCCTCATGTTCGTCACTCTGAAGGAGAGCGATCTCCGTGTGCTCAAACCGGGAGACGAGGCGGCTCTTGCCGCTTCTACTGAAGAGCGGATCTTGTTCGATGAGGAGTTCGGTCGCCTGCGTGCCATCGTCCAAGGTCCCGATGGTGCTCTGTATCTAGCCACGAGCAACCTCGATGGGCGAGGCAGTGCCGAGCCCGGAGATGACCGCATCATCCGTATCGAGCGCTAGACCCTCTTGCAAAAACGCCAGATGAACGCGCGGGTGCCCGCCCAGTGAGTACAGCGCCACCGCCCAAGCGGGGCCCACGCGATAGAGGCCCGTGGCGGCGTCGAGCTGACGTTGGCGGCGGCCGGAGGTGTAGAGTATTGGAGCAGGGTCGACTACCGAGCGCCGCCGAGCGCCTGATGCAGGAGGCCGCAATGAGTGGAGTTCTCACTGAGATGGAATCGAAAGAGCTGCTGGGCAGCTTGGGCATACCAACCACCCAGATGAGGCTGGTCGCCTCGGAAGAGGAGGCTGTGGCGCAGAGCGCGGAGATCGGTTACCCGTGCGTGCTCAAGGTCTCCTCGCCGGACATCACGCACAAGAGCGACGCCGGCGGGGTGAAGGTGGGCCTCGCCGACGGACAGCAGGTGGCCGAGGCCTACCGGGCCATCATGGCGTCGTGCCGCGAGAAGTTCCCTGAGGCCGACATCGAAGGCGTCACCGTGCAGAACATGGCGGCGCCCGGGCTGGAGGTCATCATAGGCATGGCCACCGATCCGCAGTTCGGGCCCGTGCTCATGTTCGGTCTGGGCGGCGTCTGGGTGGAGGTGCTGAAAGACGTGAGCTTCAAGATCGTGCCGCTGACCCGAGCCGACGCGGCCAACGCCATCAGGGAGATCCGGGCGGCTCGGCTGCTGGAGGGGTTCCGCGGCTCGGAGCCGGTGGACACGGCCGCGCTCGAGGACATCCTCCTGCGTGTGTCGGAGTTCGTAGCCAAGACGCCCCAGGTGAAGGAGATGGACCTCAACCCCATCTTCGCCTATCCCGAGGGGGCCATCGCCGTCGACGCCCGCGTCATCCTGGGAGAGTAGCGCCATGCCGTCACAGACTGCACAGCAGATATCGAGCATATTCAACGCCCAGTCGGTCGCCCTCGTCGGCGCCACCGACCGGGAGGGCACTTTCGGCCGCCTCTTCTTGGAAGGCCTGCGCGACCTGGGTTGCCCGCACGTCTACCCGGTCAACCCTAAGCGCGAGGAACTCCTGGGGTTCAAGGTCTTCCCCAGCCTGAGCGCCATCCCCGACGACGTGGGTGTGGCCGTGCTCCTCACTCCCACCGAGTCCATCCCGGGCCTTATCAAGGAAGCCGCCGACAAGAAGGTCAAGGGAGCGGTCATCTTCGCCGCCGGCTTCGGTGAGTTGGGGGCCGAGGGCAAGGAGACAGAGCGCGAGATGGCCCGTGTCGCGCGCGAGGCCGGGATGAGGATCATCGGGCCCAACTGCCTGGGCTTCTTCACCCCGGCGGCCGGCATATCCACCCTGGCCATGACGCTCATGGAGAAGATCTCCGCCGAGAGCGGCAGCGTCGGGGGCTTCTCGCAGAGTGGCTCGTTCAGCGACCAGGTGGTCTGGCTCTTAGCCCGGAAGGGCGTGAGGTTCAGCACCATGGTGAGCTGCGGCAACGAGTGCGATCTCGCCGCCGAGGACTACCTGGAGTACTTCGGGCAGGACGACAACACCAAGACCATCGTGGCCTATATGGAAGGGGTCAAAGACGGACGGCGGTTCTTCGAGGTGGCGAGAGACGTGGCCGCCAGGAAGCCGGTGATCCTCTGGAAGGGCGGGCTGAGCGAGCAGGGAGCCAAGGCAGCCGCGTCGCATACCGGAGCCCTGGCAGGATCGGCCGCAGTGTGGAATGCGCTCTTCCGCCAGACCGGCATCGTCAATGTCACCTGCATGCA
>JAFGIH010000697.1 GCA_016929985.1 Thermoleophilia bacterium
CTACTGGTTCGACAAGAAGAACATCGAGCGCTTGACCGGGGTCAAACTGGTGAAGATCACCAAAGAAGGACTCACCATCAAGACCAAAGAAGGCCAGACCCGTCTACTCAAGGCCAAGACCATCATCCCAGTGCTGCCCTTCTCGCCCAACACTGAGATCGCCGACAAGGCCAAGGGCAAGGTGGCCGAGATCTACACCATCGGCGACTGCGACAGCCCGGCCGTCATGCCCGACGCTACCAAGGCCGGCTGGAAACTGGGCAACTCGCTGTAAGGACTGCGTCCGGGTCACAGACCCGCGGGGCACACGAACAAGAAAACCCCAGCCGGCGCAGGCCGGCTGGGGTTTTCTTTGCGTCGAAACCGAGAAAGGTGAATTACTCGCCGCCCCACATGCGGCGAAACTCCTGGTCGGCGCCCCCCACCATGGGGGCCCCGTGAGCGAAACAAGCCGTCTCGAAGTCCAGTTGCGCCAGAGCGCGCAGGCTTGCCCGGCCCACGATGAGGTCTTCGTGGATGGGCGAGAGCTGTAACCCGCCCACGTTGTTGGCGGCATCGCCCACGAACAGCACGCCCCCGTCCTCCGGCCACAGGAACGCAAGATGGCCGAGGGTGTGGCCCGGCGTTCCGACAGCTTGGATACCGCCCGCCACGGGGATCGTCGCTCCGGAAGCGACATCCTGACACACCATGGCAGGCTCCATGGTCGGGGGCGTTTTCGCGATGACCTCCTCGGTGAAGGCGGCGTTATCGAGCCCGGGCGTCACCGTGTAGGGGCGGAAGCCCCGGCCGGCCCGGACCATCTCCGCGTCCGCTGGATGCATCCACGCTCGCGCCCCCGTCGCTTTTTCGATCTCGGCAAGACCAGCAGCGTGGTCGGGGTGGCAGTGCGTGACAAGCACATCGGTGATGTCTTCGGGCCGGCGTCCCAGGTAACGCACCACTTCGGTGACGATGTCCATCGTCCCGGGAAAGCCCGCCTCGATCAGAGTCAGACCTTCGGGGAGCACTATCAGGAACACGTTCAGCGCTCCCGCGTCCACGGCGTAAACGTGGTCGGTGACGCGAGTGACCGGGGCCGCTGATTTCGGTGGATCAGGCATGATCATTTAGTTTAGCAGCCCGAATATTCACGAACGGATCGCACGCACTGCGGCGCACTGAGGCTCCGCACTAAAGCTCCGCACTCAACGAGCCGACAGCGTTCTTGTATTGGCAACCAACGCGGGGCAGTGGGGGCACGCCAGGAATGAATCTATCCGAGCGCTTCTCGCGGATCTCACTCCGTTGGCGCATCCTCATACCCTTCCTCGTGGTCTCCCTGGGCGTGTCGTTCGCCGCCGCGTTCGTGTTGGGGCGCTCGCTCGAATCGCAGATCTACCAGCAGGCCGATCAAGAAGTGAGGCACGAGGCGCTGCTCACGGCGTCCTACCTCGAGCGTGAACAGACCTACATCGTCTCCCAACTGACGCTTGCCGTCGAAGAGGGTCGGATGCTCACCGGCGGGAATGCAAGCCTTGTCGGCATGATGTCCCAACTCGACCTCGGCAGCATCATGAGCATGCTCGGGTTCGGCGGCGAGAGCCTGGTGAAGGCCGACCTCGTGAAGATCGTCAGCGGCGACGGAAAGACGTTGCTCAATCTGAACCGTGACCTCGTGATGGGCAGGGAACTCGACGACGCGGCCCTGATCGCTCGAGGGCTCCAAGGGACGAGCGCCGGAGGCATCGTCACCACCAGCGATGGCAAGAGCGCCTACCTGGTGGGCGCCGCCCCCTTCGGCGACGCAGGAGCCAATAGTCTGATCATGTTCGGCACGAAGATCGATCGCGAACTGCTGGCCTCCACGGGCTTGGCCGAACGCACTCTGTTCGCCTATACCGAGGCGGGCATCGCCGCTTGCAGCAGCGCCTCACACAGAAGCGAGGATTGGGCACAGGCGCTCGCCGTGGCGCAAAGTACACGTCCCCTGGTGGGAGGCGAGCGCTACGTGATGGCAAGCGCGCCGGTGGCGGTGAACGACGAGCCGGGGCCGGTCAGCGTAGCGGTGGTCATGCCCGTTGATACGCTGGCAGCCGAAGCGGCCGGCTACTGGACCCACACCTGGCTTATCTTCGCCGCAGGTGCAGCCATTCTCCTCCTTGCGGGGTTCATAGTCGCGCGCAGGGTCGCAGACCCCATCCGCCAGATGACCACAGCCACCGGACGTTTGAAGGAAGGAGACTTCGATACCCGCATCGAGGTGAAACGCGGAGACGAGATCGGCGAACTCGGGCACGCCTTCAACATCATGAGCGAGGAACTCAAGGCGCGCGACATCCGCCTGACAGAGAGCTTCAGCGAGGTCAAGCGGCTGAGCGAGACCGACGCGCTTACAGGCCTCCTCAACCACCGCATGATCAACGAGCGGGTGGCGCAAGAGGTCGCCCGGGCTCAACGATATGGGGGCCGGTTCGGCCTGATCATCATCGATCTCGACAACTTCAAGCTCTTGAACGACACCTACGGGCACCCCTTGGGCGACGAGGCTCTGCGCGGTTTCGGCCGGATGCTGGTGCAACAGACGCGGGAGGTGGATTCGGTAGGCCGGCACGGAGGCGACGAGTTCATGGTGGTGCTGCCGGAGTGCGGTCCTCTGGAGATCGCCGGTGCGGCCGAGAAGTTACAGTCGGTTCTGGCGGAGAACCCCCTCGAGGCGCCCGACGGCAGCCTGGTACCCATGAAGATGAGCCTCGGCGTGGCCTGCTATCCGGAGGACGGACAGGACGTGAACACCATCATCACCTTGGCCGACGCCAACCTCTACCTCTCCAAGAGCCGGGGCGGGGGCACGGTCACCGGTGCACAGATCGACGGCCTCTCATCCGAGGATGTCACCGTTTATGGCATGCTGGGCTCCCTGGTCACCATCGTAGACAACAAGGACCGCTACACGCGGCATCACTCAGAAGAGGTGACCGATTTCGCGATCACTCTGGGCAAGAAGCTGGGCCTGTCCGACGAGAGCCAGAAGGTGTTGCGGGTCGCCGGGCTGCTGCACGATATCGGCAAGATCGGCGTCCCCGATCGCATCCTGCGCAAACCCGGGCGTCTCACGGCTGATGAGTACGAGACCATCAAACAGCACACGCTCCTTGGCGATGCGATCGTTGCCGCCATACCCGACCTCGCCGAGGTCCGCGCCGCCGTACTCGCCCACCATGAACGATACGACGGCAATGGGTATCCCCACCGACTGGCCGGAGAGGAGATCCCCCTCCTGGGACGCATACTCGCTGTGACTGACGCCTACTCGGCCA
>JAFGIH010000079.1 GCA_016929985.1 Thermoleophilia bacterium
CCGCCGACGCCAGTCGTGAAACCGGCGCCGGTCGAGCCCATAGTGGTGCCCCCACAGGTAGTGCCAACGAACCCCGAAGGACGGCCAGGCGGTGGAGGCGGTGGGGGCGGCGGCGAGGTGAATCTCGGCTCGCCGAGCACGAATGGCGACCTACCGAGCATACCAGGCGGAGAAACCCCTCCGGGTGACGTCCCAGGAAGCGGCTCAGGATCCGGATCGGGAAGCGGTCCAGGGAGCGGCGGCGGCACTGGTGAGGGGACTGGTGGCGGCGTTGGGACTGGCACCGGAACGGGGACGGGAGAGGGCTCAGGCTCGGGATCTGGCGGTGGAGAGGGCGAGGGCGGCTCAAACGGTTTTCCCTCGCGCGTCGCGGATCGCAAGGAACCAGTGGTAATTTACAAGGGAAGTCTCGTATACCCCGCCTCGGCCGTATCCGAGGGCGTAGAGGGGTCAGTCAAGCTCAGAGTCCTCGTAACTGAAAAGGGGACTGTGGCGGAGGTGAGTGTCGCCCAGTCGAGCTATGATCGGAGGCTGGATGAGGCGGCGATGGCGTTTGTCAAGAACTGGCGCTATCAGCCGGCTATTCAGGACGGTCAGCCGAGGAGCGTGTATACCTACGCGCTCGTGACATTCGAACTGAGATAAGGTGTGGGACGAACCAAGTATGTAGGAGGGGTCCTGGCGCGTCTCTATCCCGAACCGTGGCAATACGTTCCAACATGTACTGCTGCAACAGTTGAGTACCAAGAGGGAGTGAGCGAGATGAGGGACGGAACGAGGGGTTTGTTGTACGGCGGGTTGCTGACGTTGGCGCTCATTATCATCTGCGCGACGGCGTTCGCGGCCGTGACCGGAGTGGTGAGCGGTGTCGTACTGGACGCGGAAACCAGCGTGCCGCTGTCTGGTGCAAACGTCGCGATCGTGGACACAGGACTGGCCACTGTTACGGATGACCAAGGCCGGTTCACGATCACGAACGTTCCCCCCGGCAGTCATGCAGTCAAAGTCAGCCTGATTGGCTACCGCGATGCCCAGATCGTGCACGTAGACGTGGTGCAGGGCCAAGTCACCGAGTTGCGGGCAGAGCTCGCAGCAACAGTGGTCGAAGCCGTAGGGGCGGAAGCGATCATCACGGCACCCCGCGTATCTCTGAAGCCTGGGGTGACCTCGACGGTCTATGTGGTGACCGACGAAGATGAGCAACTCACGCTTTCGCAGCCCAACGACCGTTATCAATTCCCGGGATTGGTGTTCGCACAGCCGGGCTCCGTGCCTGACAGCACCTTCTACCCGCACGTCCGCGGCGCACGCGCCAACCAGGTCGGTTATTTCTTGGATGGCATTCCCATCACGGAACCGAACGCGAACGTGTTCGCTACGAACATTGTCTCCGTTGGGCTGGATCGCCTTGAGTTCTTCACGGGGGGCTATCCGGCCGAGTACGGTGGGTGGACCGGCGGCATCGTCAATCAAGTCGTCAAGCGCGGCGACCAACTGCGCGGGGGACTCGTGGACGTCGGCGCGGGATCGCCGTACGACTACGGTGGCCTGCTGCTCGAGACTGGTGATGTAGACGACAAGGCCAACTGGTACTACGGACAGTACAACTGGCACAGCGAATTCCCCGAGAACATGTTCACGTCTGAGGCCCCCACAGTCTCCGACCATATCACGAAGATCACGTATGACGCGGGCAAGAAAGACGACGTCACGCTGTTGGCAAGTCATGGGTATGCCCGGTACTTGATGCCCTGGGAGCGGATGTTCACTTTCGATCCGACCATCTCGGATTGGATCATGATCGACCCGACAGAGGACATGGGGCGACAGGGACACGATCTCGCGTCACTCACCCTGAACCACACGGTCAGCTCTCAGTCGTATTGGACGCTGAGGCTGTCTCGGTTGGCGCACTTCCTACACCTCGAACTCGGCGACCTAGAGAACATGTACTGGCAGCAACGGAATGAGCGGATGTTCACGGGCCAGTTCGACTACGAGTTGCAGGCTGGAGATCACCGTCTGCGGGCCGGCGTGTGGCAGATAGACAGCGACAACAACTCGCAGTACTCGGTCATGCTGTTTCCCGCGAACTTCATCTCGAATAACGACACCAAGAACACGCAGGCCTATGTCCAGGACTCCTGGGATCTGAACGACCAGTTGGTGCTGACCCTCGGGGGTCGACTGGACCAGATGGCGTACGACCGGCCGGCCGCCGAGGAACTCGACTTGGACGAGGCGAGCCCGCGCGTCGGTCTGACATACGAGTTGTCCGATAGTCTATTGCTACGCGGCGCCTACGGCAAGTACGTCGAGTTCCCACGCGCAAACCTACTGGCCTACGAGGTGGCCGGTCTGGACATTGGCTGGTCTGACTTCCTCGCGCCAGCCTTTCCCGCGAGACCACAGGTCGACCGCGGTCGCGACCTAGGAGTAGAGTGGAAGGTCGGCGGCGGGATGCTCCTCAACGCGACGTACTTCGAGCGCGATAGCCGACAGATGACACAACGATGGCAGGGAGTCCTGCATGACGATCTGGGCAATTGGGTCCTGGATGACTATGGCAACCCTATCTTGTCCGATGCGCTGGAGGATTTCGACCTCTTCGCGCCAGCTTGGTTCGCCGCGAACGGAACCGGGACGTCGCGGGGCGTTGAGCTCAAGCTCGACGCGAAGCTCAATAGCCGGCTGCGCGGCTGGCTCGCCTACACCTACCTGAATGCGGAGGCCACCAGCCCGCGAGACAACATCTATCCGTTCGGTTTCGGCTTCCTCGATCGCACAGATCCCGAGGGGCTGGCGGAGGAGTTCCCGCTCGAATGGAGTCAGCAGCACACCGCGACGCTGGCCTTCAGGTACAAGACGGGGAAGCTGAGCATCAACCCTTGGGTCACCTACGGCAGTGGATTCCCCTACGGTCAGAGCGGACTGGATGCTGGCGGCAGCGACGCCGCTCACATCCCGAATCCGGATTACGATCCAGGAGACCCAAGCAGCCCGGAAGAGTTGACGATTCCGGAGAACTACGCAAACGGCGTCGATGCCTCTGACGGGTTCGTGACGCCGGGAGACCTGGAGACCGGGACGAACCTGACTCTCAGCTTGAACTTCGACTACGAGATCGGGCCCGGGCGCGGCGCCTACTTCCAGATCTATAACCTGTTCAACAGGGATGATGTGACGAGCTACGCGGTCTATCATCCCCAGACCGGCGGGCTGATCGGACAGGTCGAGGGCGACCAGGTCCGCTATGTGCCGTTCTCCAAGACGCCGCCTCGATTCTTCGCCTTCGGAGTTCGACAGGAATTCTGATCTCGGACCACTGTGTGTGAGATTAACAGCACGAGGGACCCGGCCACACCGGGTCCCTCTTTTCATGTGGGTCTGGATGGCCCGTCAGGGGGCGCGACCTGGAATCCTTCTCGGAATCGCGCGTGGATGGGTCGGCACACTTCCGGGTTCCGCCGCCCTAACCACGAAGTTGGGCGGTGTCTGCGTCACTCGCACTGAGCCATCGAGGTAGAGCACGAGGTTGCCGTCGGGATGTCGAGAGGGCGTCGGCCATCCCTCTCCAGTGCCAGCGGGATTGTCGCCTCGTAGTGTCGAGGCATAGACGAGCGGTGTCTGGGCTGGGTCTGCCACCTCCCGGCGTCGCTTCCCCCTCAGGTTCGCGTTGAGGGCGTAGCTCACCCCAGCTGCTGAATCCGTCGGACAGTGGAGCGAGATGCCAAGAGGCAGGAATGGGCGCAGCTTCTCGACCCATTCATCGGCCTGTGGCAGCATATCGTCCGAGGCGGCCGCGTACATGGTGAACGCACGGCCGAGCTGACGGAGCTGCTCCGTGCATGTCGTCTTGTCCATCTCGGCGACAGCCGCCTCGAGTGGATTCGGTTCTGTGGGATCGGTGGCGAGCACGGGGCGGGAGAAGTCGACGCTCCAGCCAGGGCCCAGTCGCTGGGCTCGCAGGACCAAATTGACGGGTAGGTCGCATGCCAGCGTGACGCGGGCGCGCTCCCCCTCTATGTCGGCCGTCGCCACCTGGTAGTCCTTAGCCTCAGCCACGAGCAGTGCCTTGAGCATCGGCATGCTGGAACGACCGGTGCGGACCGCGCGCGGGCCACCGCCTCCACTAGCCTCCGAGGCAACGGCCTCGAGGAAGACCTCCGCCGCAGCCCGCGCATTGAGTTCATCTGAGGCCGCGAGATCTACCAGCCAGCGGCCATCCTCTTTCACCAAGACGACTTCTTGGGTGATCTGCACGGACGCGTTCACCTCGACCAGCGCGTCCTCGGTCCGGACGAGCACGTCGCCCACGGAAGGAGGCGGCTCGGCTGTGGAGACAGCACGGAGCAGTACGTTCCCGGAGGGAGCGCGCGTCACCGGTCTGCTCTGTACGGCCCTCTCCCACGTCACCTCCGTCACTTCAGCACGAGAGC
>JAFGIH010000698.1 GCA_016929985.1 Thermoleophilia bacterium
CCCCCGTTCTCGCGGACGCCGGGCACGTAGCCCTTGATATACCCGGGATCCAGGGCCGAGGTGTCGAAGGCCGGGTCGAGCAGTTTGACGAGGCCCGCATCGCGCTCGACCAGCAGCCGGCCGACGGCCGCCATGGCCTGGTGGGCGCGCAGGGAGTCTCCGGCCCCGGAGATCACCGCCCAGCTCTGGCTGATGGAGTCGATGCGGCACTCGTCGTTGACCGAGGAGCCCAGAGGCGTGCCGTCGTCGAAGTAGGCCCGCCGGTACCAGCCGCCGTCCCAGGCGTGCTCCTCTATGTTGGCCCGCAGTTCCTCCGCCTGCCCCGCGCACAACGCGGCCAGCTTCTCGTCTCTACGGCCCTGG
This sequence comes from Thermoleophilia bacterium, assembly GCA_016929985.1. Next base: position 364 of record JAFGIH010000698.1, read on the forward strand.
GCAAGTTCCCCGAACAGGCGAAGGTTCTCGTAGAGGAACCAGGCAAGCCAGACGCTCTCGCCTTTGCCCTCGCGACCCACGCGGTTCATACCGTCGTTCCAGTCGCCGGCGCCCATGAGCGGCAACCCGTGGCGGCCGAAGCGCAGACCGTGCTTGATCGAACGGACGCAGTGCTCGTACAGGCTCGCCACGTCGGTGGAGCGTTGCGGCAGGTCGTAGTAAGCCTCCTCATCCGGGCCCAGTGCCCGACCTTCGAGGAAGGCCACCGGCTCGTCGAGCACCCCGATGTCGCCGGTCGACGCCACGTACCGGCACGTGGCATAGGGCAGCCAGAGATAGTCGTCCGAAGAGTGGGTCCGCACCCCTTGTCCCCCGGGTGGATGCCACCAGTGCTGCACGTCGCCTTCGCGGAACTGGTGCTCGGCGCAGAGAAGCAGGTGCTCCCGCGCGATCCACGGAGTCGTGTGGAGCAGAGCGAGGGTGTCCTGCAACTGGTCGCGGAAACCGTAGGCGCCGCCCGACTGGTAGTAGCCGCTTCGTCCCCAGAACCGGCACGAGAGGGTCTGATAGACCAGCCATCCGTTGGCGAGCACGTTCAGAGCCTCATCGGGAGTCTCCAGATGCACGGCGCCCAGGGCGCGATTCCAGTGCGCCCACACCGCCTCCAGGGCCTGGCGGGCGGCCGCGGGACCCGCAAGGCGCTGCACGAACTGCTGAGCCTCGGCCCTGTTGTCCGCCGCCCCGACCACGAACACGACCTCCCGCTCCTGCCCGTCGGCGAGTTCGAGCTGGGTCTGCACGGCCGCGCACGGATCGAGACCGGCGCCCGTCCTGCCGGACAGACGCACGCGGTGCATAGCTGCCGGATCGGCCAGGGAGCCGTTGCGGCCGATGAACTCGGTGCGGTTGCCGGTGAAGGTCCGCCGCCCGTCGCTCGCCTGGGCGAAGAACACCCGGCCGGGCCGATGCCGGGAATAGGGATTACGGGCAAAAAGCGCCCCACTGGCGGTATCTTTCTCGGTGACCACGTGCATGAGATTGGCGTGCCGCCACTCGCCCAGTACCAGCTCCCAGTATCCGGTGAGCGACAGCCGGCGGGCCCGTCCCGAACGATTGCGCAGCTTCACCACCACGAACTTGACAGGTGCGTCCATGGCCACATAGGTGGTCATCTCGGAGAAGACGTCAGATTCGTAGTGCTCGAAGACGCTGTACCCGAAGCCGTGCCGGCACTCGTACCCCGAGCGGCCACGAGCAGGCAATGGGGTGGGAGACCAGAACGCGCCCGTCTCTTCGTCGCGGATGTATAAGGCCTCCCCGCTGCTGTCGCCGACCGGATCGTTGTTGAAGCCGGTCAGGCGGAACTCGTGAGCGTTCTCCACCCACGTGTAGGCGCTGCCGCTCTCGCTGACGACCGTCCCGATGAACGGACTGGCGATCACGTTCGCCCATGGAGCGGGCGTGGTCTGCCCAGGCTCCAGGCTGATGACGTACTCGCGGCCGTCGCGCGTGAAGCCGCCGAGGCCGTTGTGAAAGACAGTGTCTCGCGGCAACAGCGGCTCGATCGCTTCCGCCGCCGCCTGGCGCGAGGGCTCGAGAGTTATGGGTAACCGCTCGGCCGGCGCGCGGCGTTGCACCTGCTCGGTGAGTGTCTCGACGGTGTCGGTGAGCACCACGCGGGCGACGGTCTGGAACAGCACCCGGTCTTCTTCGGACAGCTCTTCTGCACGCCGGACGAAGACGCCTCCGGGCTTGTCGACCACGGCTGCTTCCGGCCCCGCGTTGATGAGACCCATGATCTCGTCGTGAAGAACCGCCCGGTAGCCCGAGAAGTCCTCGTTCAAGATGACCAGGTCGGCCGCCAGACCCTTCAACCTCCAGTAGGCATGGGCCTGCAGCGTCTGCTTCACGAGGTCGATGCGGCTCCGGTCGCCAATGCGCACCAGAACGATGGGCAGATCGCCCGATATGCCGAAGCGCCACAGCCCGGGCTGGCCCAGTTGATTGCGCTCGATGATGCTGGGAGCGGCCCGCCTCAGACCGGTCGCGTGGACGACCGACGTGGCCAGCCGGCCGTAGACCTGGGCGTCCGCCTCGCTGACGTTGAGAAGGCGCAGGATCTCCTGGCTCTGGAACCAGGCCATCTCGAACGCGCGCTCGACGAAGTGCCGGTCGCGATACTTCTGCAGTAGGGCCAGGGCTGCCTCCCGGGTCTCAGCAACACCGGTGATCAGGTGGGCGGCGATCGACTCGTCGGGGGCCAGCGTCGCCGCGC
>JAFGIH010000699.1 GCA_016929985.1 Thermoleophilia bacterium
TCTGCCAACCGGCGCCGGCATCTTTGAGCAGTCGCCCGACCGGCCGCAGGAAACGCCAGGCAGTCGCCGATACCCGGCGAGGACCGTCTGCGAGGTGTCTCCACCATGAGGCCAGCGTGCGTCGCACATGGCCCTCGTGTCTGGCCTTGTCTGTCACGGGCTCACTCCATAGCGGATACGCCGGTCAGTGTCGTATGTTGAGCTGGAGTCCGTCATACGCGAGTTGCGCATCGATACCTCGCTCATCTGCGAGCTCCCGCAGGCGGGCCGCCGCCTCCCCGTGATTGCGCACGATCTCCGAACGACAGTGAGTGAACAACGCCTTCTCGATGCCGGCCTTGGCGCACCACGTCAACTGTGTTGCCACGGGCGTGTGTCCGAACAGCCTGTCCCCACGCCTCCGTACGAGACTTCTCGTCAGAGTGGCTCCGTCTCCCACGTATAGGTCCGCTCCATCGAGGGCTCCGTTTCTGTCGTGGATGTGGACCACGTCGGGGGCATAGAAGAGTGTCACGCGGCCCGCCTGGAGGCGCAGCCCCACGGCGGGTGCGCGGTGGAGTGCTCGACGGCGAACGCCTCGATGTCGATCCCAGCAACGGTGATGCTCCTTCTGGGTTGAAGCACGTGGCGCTGCTTCAAGGGGAACGAGCCGATGGTCTTCCACGTTTCCCGAGTGGCCCAGACAGGCCGGTCACAGCCCTCCTTGAGGCCTCCGGCGTGGTCGGGGTGGGCGTGCGTGACGATCACGGCTCGGGGCCCGTCCAGCTCGTCTAGGTGTCCCAGCCAGTCTTCGCCGCAATCGATGAGAATCGTCCTGCCCCGGTACGCCACCAGGAGCGAACTGTGCCGCCGATGCCGAGGTGAGCGCTCGCCGATATGGCCTCGTGTCCCTGCAAAAACGAGCTTCATGGACTTCGCGGTCCCTCTTCTCGTGAGGCGGTGCCTCTCGTTTATGTGGCCGGTCACCCGGGAAGGCTCCACATAAAGGGGTCTTACCCCTGTCACCGGAAGGGCAATCGAGCGGAGAGGACCAATGTCGTACGTTGATCTTCTGGCCGAGGACGAGGCAGACCGTACTTGGGCATGATCGCGTTCATGTTGATCATCAACGGCGGTGTGAGTTTCTGGCATGAGACCCGGGCGCAGGCCGACGTCCGCAGCAACGGCGACCGCTTCGCGATGGCCAAGGGAGCTTGGCAGGTGATCCTGGACCTCGTCGACGCGGGCTCGGACGAGCGGGAGCGCATAACGAGCAATGTCATCCCCATCATCACCATCGCCACCGACAACACGCCCACAGCCAGGCATCCGGTCCGCTACGGTCACTCGGACGAAACGGGGGCGGGCGTTCGGCCAGAACAGGCTCCCCCGGCCGGAACGGACCAGCCTCTTCAAGGTCGTCCTGCGGCAATTCAAGGACCCGCTCATCTACGTGCTGCTCGCGGCCGGTGTGCTATCGCTGGCCATCCAGCACTGGAGCGACGCCATCCTCATTTTCGCCGTGCTCATGCTGAACGCGGTCATAGGTACGATCCAGGAGTGGAAAGCCGAGAGCAGCGCCGAGGCCCTCGGGCAGATCATAAAGGTAATGGTGACGGTCCGGCGGGACGGCGGGCAGCGCGAGGTGGAGAGCGCCGACTTGGTCCCCGGCGACATCGTCATGCTGAAGTCGGGGGATTCCATACCGGCCGAGCTCCGCCTGCTGTCGACGAAGGATCTGCTGATCGACGAATCACTTCTGACCGGCGAGTCCGAGTCTGTGCACAAGGACAGCAAGGTGACCCTTCAGTCGGGGGCGTCGGTGGGAGACCGGCATAACATAGCCCATGCCGGCCACTCTCGTGGTGGACGGCCGCGGCCGCGGCGTCGTGTGCAGGGTGGGCGCCGCCACCGAGGTGGGCCGGATAGCCGGGTCGTTGGGCAAAGCCGCCACCCCGGCTCCTCTCGTCATACGGCTTCGCAAGTTCACTCGCGGGATAGCAGTCTTCATCCTCGCCGCTCTCGTCGTACTGGCCGTGGGCCAGGTTCTGCGGGGAGTCGATCTGGTCGAGACTCTGCTCCTGGCGTCGTCGCTGGCCGTTTCGGCTACACCGGCCGGACTGCCGGTGGCGGTCCATTTCAGACTCGCCGACGCGGGAGCCGAGCCCGTCGTATCCGACGCGGTGAACGAGTCCATGTCCCGGCACGACGGGCTACGCCGGTCAGGGGCAAGAAAGTGATAGAGGTCCGGCCCGATATCGACTGGGACAAGGGGAAGGCCGTGGACTTCCTTCTGGGCAGGGCGGGGGTGGACCCGCGCACGTCTCTGGTCATATACATCGGCGACGACCTCACCGACGAAGACGCCTTCCGGGTCTTGAGGGGGCGGGGCGTGGGTATCGTGGTTCGTGACCCGGCCGCCAGGGACACCTACGCCGATCTGGCTCTCGACGACACCTCCGAGGTCCTCACTCCTCACGTTCCTGGAGAGCCTCACAGAGATCGACGCTATGTAGACTCCGAGAGGGGAGGAGGTCCTCGTGAGCAGTTGGGAACTTGTCTATTCAGGGTACGCCCCCGGACAGGAGAAGCTGCGCGAAGCGCTCTGCACGCTCGGAAACGGTTACTTCGCGACCCGCGGGGCCGGATGCGAGGCGAGCGCCGGCGAGTTCCACTACCCGGGGACCTATCAGGCCGGAGGGTACAACCGGATGGAGTCGGACATAGCAGGGGAAGACAATCTACCTGCTTTCGGCCGACGAGCTCAGAGAGCTCTTCGACCGCCTCGGGTATTCGCTGTCCGGCGAACTTGCTCGGCATCGACATAGACCACGGAGAACTGACCGTCCGCAATCTCTCGACACAGAAGGGAGAGGTGAGGATCGCCCTTCCCGAGACCGACTATGCGTTGGCCGGGGGAGAGAGCGTGACCCATGCTCTCGGTGACTGAATGCGGCATGGCAGCGGCGAACAGTGCGTCCACGAGGAGTCCTGAGGGACCGGCCGTCGGGAGGGACCTATTGCAGCGGCTCTTCCTGTTGCAGGCGCCGCCGCAGCAAGTCGAGCGCTGAGTAGGCCGCCCGCTCTCTGATCTGGTCGCGGGTGCCGAAGAGCCGGTAGCGTTCCACCTTGGTCATGCCGTGCACCACGCTGCCGATGAAGACCAGGCCCACCGGTTTCTCGTCGGTGCCGCCGCCCGGCCCTGCGATGCCGGTGGTGGAGAGGGCGCAGTCGGCGCCCAGCAGCGTTTGGACCCCCTGGGCCATCGCAGCCGCGGTCTCTGCGCTCACAGCGCCGTACTGGGCGAGCAACCCCTCGGGCACGCCCAGCACATCGGTCTTCACCTGGTTGCTGTAGGCGGTGACTCCTCCCAGGAAGTAATCGCTGCTGCCGGCCACGTCGGTGAGGCGCTTGCCGAGCAGACCCGCGGTGCACGACTCCGCCACAGCTACCGAGAGACCGCTGCGGTGGATCAACTCGCTGGTGACCTCGGGTAGGCCCTCGGAATCCACCCCGAAGACACGCTCGCCGAGCGTCTCGCATATGCGCGCGACGACCGCGTCGGACGCCCGCCTTCCCTCAGTTGAATCCTGCCCGCGCACGATGATGGTGAGGCCGTCGATGGCCGCTCTGGTGCCGATGGTCACCTCGGGGCCGTGCCAGTCGAGCTCCTTCAGCATGTCCGCCGCTATGGACTCCCCAAGGCCGAAGACGCGGATGCGAGTGACTGTCTGGCCGTTCCGGCCGTTCTGGCCGGACGGGCCTTCTCCCCGGTGCGCGCGGAGCCGCGGCTCGACGGTGGCTTCCCACATCTCCTTGAGCTCCCAGGGGACGCCCGGCAGCGCGACCACCAGGGTCTCGCCGTGCACAAGCGAGAAGCCCGGGGCGGTCCCCGCGAACGGGATGGCCGACGCCCCGCGCGGCACCAAGGCCTGCTTGCGGTTGTTCTCGGTCATGGTGAAGCCTCGGGATACGAACCGGTCGCGGATCTGCTCCATGAGGTCCTCGTGGTGTTCCAACGGTAGGTCGAGGGCCTCCGCCACGGCTTCACGGGTGAGGTCGTCCTCGGTGGGGCCTAATCCACCGGATAGGATGAGGATCACCGGCCGGCGACTCAGGCTGTCGCGTATCGCCGCGACCATGGCCTGAAGATCATCGGCGACACAGAGGGCGTGCGTAGCGAAGATGCCGAGTTCGAGCAGTCGTTCTCCTAGATACGGTTGGTTGGTGTTGACCGTGTCGCCTCGGAGTAGCTCGTCGCCGCTGAAGATCATCTCGGCCGAATCGCCCACTTGTGGTCCGCTCCCTTCCCTTCTTCACAAAAGACCGTCCAGGCGTGTATCATACCGGTTCGTTACCGTACCGCTGATGGAGTGGGGGAGATGAAAGCACAAGCCACATACTCGACCGAGCGGCGCCTTGGCGCCCTGATCCCTTCCGGGACCGGTCATTGGTGGCATCATCAGCACGACGGTTCCTTCCACGGCTGGCATCCCTCGTGGATCTAGCCCCTCGCGCTGTGCGAGGGGCGCCTCCAGCGGCCAGATGGAGGTAAGCGGACGCGGTGTGTGAATGCGACGCGAACGCGACCTCATCTCGACCGGTTCGGGCACAGTGATGTGCCACCTGGTTGGTGAGTGATCACGAAAGGGTAAAGATGCAGAACAAAGCCGACAACTCAGCAGAACCGACGCCTTCGGGCCTCGAGGTCATCAAGTACGACTCCCGCGGGCTGGTGCCCTGCGTCGTGCAGGAGTGGACGACCGGTGAGGTCCTCATGCTCGCCTACATGAACGCCGAGTCGGTCCGCCGGACTCTCGAGACCGGCACCACCTGGTTCTTCAGCCGCTCGCGCAACGAATACTGGAACAA
>JAFGIH010000700.1 GCA_016929985.1 Thermoleophilia bacterium
AGCTCCGAGGCCGGTCCGGCGCCTTTTGAGATGTAGGATTCGGTCGCGTGCACCAAGGCGTCGGTACCACTCAGGGCGGTCACGCGCGCCGGCATGGACAGAGTCATGAGCGGATCGGTCAAGGCCACCGTGGGACAGATCTTCTTGCTGATGACGAGGAACTTGGTCTGACGCTCCTCGTCTATCAGCACCACCCCATCCGAGATCTCGCTGCCGGTGCCCGAGGTGGTGGGCACTGTGACCACCTTGATCGCCGGTACGCCCGGCACCTTGTCGAAGCCGGCGTAGTCGCGGATATGACCGCCGAACGAGCCGATCACCGCCAAGCCCTTGGAGACATCCAGCACGCTGCCGCCTCCCACCGCCACGATGGCGTCGAACGCCTTCAGGTCCAGCTGGGCGACGATGCTGTCGAACAGAGCCACGGTGGGCTCGTAGTTCACGGCGTCGCAGATGGTGTAGTCAAGACCGGCTTCGCGCAACGAATGCAGCACCGGATCCACGACCCCCAACGACAGCAGCAACTGGTCGGTCAAGACCAGCGGACTCCGGCAGCCCAGTTGCTTCAGCACGGCCGCGGTCTGGCCCGCCAGCCCGCGGCCGTGGCTCCAGCTGGTCGGATAGTCGAATACTGGGATGGAACCCACGTCACTCATGGGAGATCTCCTGTTCGCTACCGGCCGTGATGGCAGTGCCTGTCATGTCCTCCACCCAGCGGACCATGTCACTGATGCTGGCGCCCTTCCCCGCGTGACGGGCGGCGGCCCGCCACAGCTGCAGACCCGTCCCGCAGAGCGGCATGGGAAAGGATCGGTCATTGGCCAAGCCGAGAGCGATACCGATGTCCTTGACCATCAGCTCCAACTTGAACGCATCATCGAACAGCCGGCTGGTGATCCGCTGCCGGATCTGCGTCTGGCTTATCCAGGACCCGCCGGTCGACACATTCAACACGTCGGTCATCACGTTGGGGTCCAACCCCAGCTTCTTGCCGAGGGCCAACCCCTCGGAGGTGGCCATGAAGGTCATGGCCGTGACCATGTTGTTGATGCACTTCATGGTGTGCCCGGCGCCGATGCCACCGAGATGGAACGTCTGCTTTCCCATGACCTCGAACAACGGCTTCACCCGATCGACCGCGGCGGTCTCCCCACCAACCATGAAGACCAACTGGGCTGTCTGGGCGCCGATCTCGGCGCCCGAGACCGGCGCGTCGACCATCGCCACCCCGCGACCGGCCAAGGCCTTGGCGGTCTCCAAGGTCAACCAGGGCTGCGACGAAGAGGTGTCCAGGAGCAGCGCCCCTTCGGCGAAGCCGTGGATCAGTCCGTTCTCGCCCAAGGCCACCTCCTGCACAGGTATGCCGGACGGCAGCATGGTCACCACGATCTCCGACAGCCGAGCGACGTCCGCGGGTGACCGCGCCACCTTGACTCCGGCTATGGCCCCTGCCGCCCTCTCAGCCGCGCCTTGGTCTTTGTCGTAGACGGTGACGGAGTAGCCCGCCTTCGCTAGATTCATCGCCATCGGCAGGCCCATAACGCCCAGTCCGACGAATCCAACAGGGGGATCGCTCATAGATGCGCTCCTTTACTCGTTTCTATCCGGACTCCCGAGCAACGTGCTTTCCTGTGTCCAGCGCGGTCCAGGCGTGATAGGCCCCCGGCCCGGTCAGACCCGTGCACTCCACCACTACGTCCAAATCGGCGTGCAACAGATAGTCGGCGTTGTCGGCGATGGCCGTCCTGCCGGCCGCGACCAAGTCGTTGACTGCCCCGGCCGACCCCGCGTCGCCCAACGCTTCGGCCGGCCACCCGGTAGCCTCGCAGGCGTCCCAGGCCTTCTGCGGACAGATGTCGGCCACACAGGCCACCCGCATACCTGGGGTGCGCCGAGCCTGGTTCAGAAAGGCCGTACTGAAAGTGCCGGCGCCGATCACGCCTACCCGCACAGGCCTGCCATCCGCTTCGCGGCGCTCCAGCAGGGCGAGCAGGCTCATGAGCACACCGCCGTACACATCAAGGGGATGAGCTCGCGGACGTCTTCGCAATCCTCCAGCCTGCCGACGAAATCGACGACCTGCTCCAGGTTCCGACCAGGGAGGGGCTTGCCGCCATAGTCCGCGGCCTCCCTGAAGCGTTGCCCGATTCTCTCAGTCGACAGCGGGTTCCCGGGAAAACCGCTCGGGATGGGTATCGAGATGCGCAAGGTGTCACCCGCGGTGGTTGTGGCGTCCATATCGGCCCGCAGGCTCGCACCCTGCCGAGCTCCCTCCAACTCGGGATCGGGCGCGACATGGATCTTCTCCACCAACTCCATGATCTTTGGATCCTTGACGTTGTCTTCGTCAAAATGACGTATCAACGAGCCCCGCCTCAACAACGCGTTGGCTACGCAGTACTGGATGCTGAATTGCGCGTCCACCCGAGGGTTCTCCCCTATCTTGAACGGTCCACCCGTCATATCGTAGATATAGGGTGTCACCCTGACGTTGATCCGCGAGACGCTCTCGGGCACAAGACCATGCTGCTTCATCAGCCCGAGGATGGCGTCGGTGCCGGCGATAGTGCCGCCGCAGCTCGGGTAGTTCTTGAACGAGACCTTGTGGAGGTGGAAGGCCTCCCCCAGGCCCGCAGTGATAACCGCAGGATCGTACTCGTCGCCGGCGTAGAGGTGGAGGTATCCGAAGACCCCCTCAAGGAAGTGTGACGGACCAGTGATCCCGTTCTGTGCCATCTCCACGGAGGTGATCGCCGCTTGGGAGATCAGGCCCTGTCCCACCCGTACCGCCGTGGTGCCATCGACGATGCTCTGGAACGTCTGGATGGGTCTGTTGAAGCCCAGGCCCAGGGCACTCCACATATGGGCCCGATCAAGGCGCAGAACTCTTCCCGCGGCGCCGACAGAGGCGAAGATGCCGCACACGCCGCTGGGATCGAAACCGTTGTAAGTCGACGCGTCATTCAATCTGATGGCCATCTCGAACCCCAGCGCCAACGCGGTGAGGAACTCCCTCCCGCTGCAGCCGCCTGCCAGTTCAGCGGCCGCCAGGGCGGTGGGGATGGCGGAAGCGCCCAGATGCATGCCCGGCGGCATATGATCGTCGATATCGAGGGCACGGGCCATCGCACTGTTCACCAGGACTGCGTTGTGAGCCGGCGCCTTGCCGCCGTGAACCAATACCGTAGCCTCTTCTTTACCGCCCCACCCCTTGACCATCTCCAGAACCGTCCCGCAGCCCTCGCACGTCGCACCACCCACGAGAGCCCCCAGGTCGTTCAGGATGACCTTCTTGACGACGTCGACAGCGTCCGGTGGAGTGCTTTCGAAACCGCCACCGGTGAGGAACTCGACGAAACGCTGCTCCAATCCTGCTTCTCTTCCTGTTGACGGCATGGCCTGCCTCCGCGGCGTCACGGTCGCTCTGTCAGATCTTCATCGAAACCGGCTCGTGCTCACCAAAGACCTCTCGGAAGACCCCGGCTATCTCTCCCATGGTGGCGTAGCATCTGGCCGCATCCTGTAAGTGCGGCATCAGGTTCTCGCTGCCCTTGGCCGCCGTCTTCAGCTCTTTCAAGGCGGCGCCGACCGCTTGACCGTCTCTCTCGGCCCGCAGCTGTTTCAGCTCCGACTTTCTGATCTCCAGCAGACGCGGATTGGGTTTGTGCATCTCGAAGTCCGTCTGCTCATCGA
>JAFGIH010000701.1 GCA_016929985.1 Thermoleophilia bacterium
ACGTCGGGGCGCGCCGTCTGACCGGCCCCTCGCACCGTTCGGCCGGTCTCCCGTGCCGCCCGGCGCTGCTCGCGCGCCGCGACGACCAATCGGCGGTCTTGGGCCGCCAGGAGGCGCTCTTCTGTACGGGCGGCGCGGGCCTTGCAGCGGCTCTTGCGGACCAGGTTGCGGTAGTAGTTGAAGTGCCAGCCCATGTGGAAGAGGGAGATGAAGGTCATCACGATGCCGGCCTCCACGTGCCAGAAGAGCAGGTTGACGGGGATGGTGAACGGCAGCGTGTAGTCCAACTGGATGGTCAGGATCACCCCGAAGATGCCGGTGATGAGGAAGGTGGCCAGAAGCAGCACGTTCCAGATCTTGCGGTGGGTGGCCATGCGGATGCGCTTGGTCTTGTAGAGGAGGGCGCTCATGCCGTAGATCAGGAGGAACCCGAGGGCGATCGGGCTGACCAGGTAGTGAGTGAAGAAGGGGATGCCGCCGGAGTCATCCTCGCCCGTGGCCGCGGCGACGACCGCGGAACCCCCGGAGCCGTCCGAGGAGGGCGTGGTGGTGGAAGTGGTCGGGGAGGCCGCACCGGCCGACGCGAGAGCGGCGCCCGCGGCGGCAGCGTCGGTGGAGACGCCGTCCCCGGCCGTCTCGCTCGCGACGGTGGTGGTCGTTTCGGGCGGAGCGGTGGTAGTGCTCGTCGCGGCGGGATCCGACTGCGAGCGGTCGCAGATGTCGTCGCCGTTGGTGTCGACGTAGTGACGGCAGTCTCCCGGATACACGCAATCGGTGGTGACTCCCCTGGGACAGTCATCCCAGGCGACGGCAGTCGACGGGAGAGCGAATCCGAACAACACGCCCGAGATCGCCAGAACGGCGATTGCAGCGAGAAGCGCCGCTCTCTTCTTGTGAATTGCCATGTCACCGAACCTTTTCCGTGTGTATACCCCTTGTGGCTCTGCGCTATGGTACCCAGGGGCGCATAAAGCATGCGTCAGCCAAAGGTAAGGGTTCTGTAAAGCGGGGTGCGCCTTTTCCTTCGCGCCGACTCCGCCGGGTCTGCGTTGACACCCATGGGGGGCAGGGCTAGAATCTGACGCCTCATATGGGCCGTTAGCTCAGTTGGTAGAGCACCGGACTTTTAATCCGATGGTCGTTGGTTCGAGTCCAACACGGCTCACCTCTTGGAAGCCCCGCGGTTGCGGGGCTTTTGGTTTGGGTTCTTTCAGGTCGACCGGGCCACAGGCTCCGCTGGGCCGGGAATGTACACGTCGAGTACACGCAGCCCGTGGACTTCTCCTGTATTTCTGGGTATTTCTCCAGCAACTGCCTGAACGAGTGGCTTCGGTACCTACCTTACACTTCTCGGACGCGGCACCGGTACCTGGGCGACACCTGTTTCGGTACCTGCTTTACACTCGTCCCGAGACGTGCCCTCTGATGTGCTCAACACAGCAGCCTCCTGGCCCCCGCTTGACTAATCCCCCGATCTACGTGACCAATGCCCGCGTCGCGATTACCCAGGGAGGAGGATCAGCGATGGAAGGGATATTCCTAGTGAGGATCACCGAGTCGGCTGGCCTGGTCCACAATCAGCGCTACCGCTTCATCTGGACGGCCTGGCTTGACGGGACACTCCTCGGCACTGGGCATGCCTACCATCCGGACGAGGCTCTCGCGCAGTCACAGGAGCTTGTAGACCCCGAGGACATCGATGATCTCGTGGTTGCTTACCGGGGCCGCACCATCCAGTGGCAGTAGGAGCATTCCGTGCCCTCACCTCAGACTGAACAGGAACTGGCCCGCTGGCTGGAGGAGGTCATTTTCGAGATCCTCGACGCCACGGAGGGGAGCGGTCTCCGGGCCACATCGTTCGCCGAAGCCGGACTCCTCACCGCCGACGAAGGGCTGGTGCTTCGGTTCCCGGGTGGCACTGAGTTCCGGCTGACGATCGTGCGGAGCAGGTAGGCCGTCGAGCGGCCGTTGTCGATGCCTACCTCACCGAGCGGCATTCCGACCCCGCCCCGAACGTGCGAAGCGACCCGACCCCGGACGAAGGCCCCTACCGCGACGCTGGTGGGGCAGGGGGGCTTCAAGATCACGCAGCGGGCGCGACGCTCGATATCTTCGAACGTCGCGCCCGCTGCGTGGGAGTGGTAGTGAATTCTTGGAAGTCACCACCGGACAGGGTGAGGGCCAGAGCTCAGGAGGGGGTTGAGCAATGCCACGAGAGTATGGTCGCATCACCTGCCTGAACAGGTTCTGAACGCGTGCGGCTGTGAGTACGTAGGGCAACGGGATAAGGACGAGGCGGGTGACGACTCTCTTTGATGATTTCGAGAGACCGGCCGGGGATTTAACCTCCTGCGGTTTGCGCACCGTCCGACCCGCACGCTACAGTGGGTTGTACATGGGAGTCCTTGAGACCTACCTGGGCGATGTGCGCGACACCAAGCTTTCGGGGGAAGGCGTCTCCGAACTCTCGTACTACCCTGCCCTGCGCGATCTCTTTGACGAAGTCGGGGGCGGGCTGAAGCCCAAGGTGCGCTGCTTCATGAACCTCAGGAACCGCGGCGCCGGGCTCCCCGACGGTGGCCTGTTCACCGCCGATCAGGTGCGGAAACCGCGCGGAGCCAAGACGACGCCTGGTGCCCCAGAGGGACCCGACCCCTTCACTCTTCTCGGAGGGCAGAAACCGGCCCGGGGCGCCATCGAGGTCAAACCGCCCTCCTCCGACATCGACGCCATCGCCGCCTCGGAGCAGGTGCTCGGCTATCTTGCCGCCTATCGGCAGGTGCTGGTGACCAACCTGCGCGAGTTCCTGCTCCTGGGCATCGACGGCAAAAGCGCCCCGGTAACACTCGAGCGCCATCAGATCGCCCCCACCGAGGCCGAGTTCTGGGCCGCCGCCAACCATCCGCGCGCCTCCGAACAGGCGCAGGGAGAGCGCTTCCTGGAGTTCCTCAAGCGGGTGCTCCTCTCTGGCGCCGCCCTCGCCGGGCCGCAGGATCTGGCCTGGTTCCTGGCTTCCTACGCGCGGGAGGCTCGCTTCCTTACCGAGTTGGCGGAGTTGCCGGCGCTCGATGCGGTCCGCAGGTCGCTGGAAGACAGCTTGGGGGTCAAGTTCGAAGGGGAGAAGGGAGAGCACTTCTTCCGCTCGACACTCGTCCAGACCCTCTTCTACGGACTCTTCGCCTCCTGGGTCCTGTGGAGTCATGATCACGAGCCCGATGATGGCGCTCGCTTCAATTGGCACGAGGCCGCCTGGACCCTACGCGTGCCGGTGGTCAAGGCCCTCTTCGATCAGATCGCCACCCCCAGCCTGTTGGGCTCGCTCAAGCTGGTGCCGGTGCTCGATCTGGCGGCTGCGGCCCTCAATCGGGTAGATAGGGCAGCATTCTTCAGCAGATTCGAACAGCAGCACGCCGTCCAGTACTTCTACGAACCCTTCCTGGAGGCGTTCGACCCCGCGCTGCGCAAGGAACTGGGGGTGTGGTACACGCCGCCGGAGATCGTTACCTACATGGTGGCCCGCGTGGACACGGTGCTGCGCGAGGAACTGGACGTGCCCGACGGTCTGGCTGACTCGCGCGTGTACGTGCTCGACCCCTGCTGCGGCACGGGCGCCTATCTGGTGGAGGCGCTGGAGCGCATCAGCAAGACGCTGGACGAGAAGGGAGCCGACGCCCTGTCGGCGGGCGAGGTGAAGAAGGCGGCCATGCGGCGGGTCTTTGGGTTCGAAATCTTGCCCGCTCCCTTCGTCATCGCCCACATGCAGTTGGGTCTCTTGCTCCAGAACATGCACCTCCCCTTGGGTGACCACGAACGGGTGGGAGTGTTCCTCACCAACGCCCTCACCGGCTGGGAGCAGCCGCACAAGCACGAGCAGCTGTCGGCTCTGCCCGAGTTGGAGGCCGAGCGTGACGCCGCCGAGCACGTGAAGCAGGAGCTGCCGATTCTGGTGATCCTGGGGAACCCGCCGTACAACGGGTATGCGGGCATGCCGGCTGCCGAGGAGCGTGCCCTCACCGACGCCTACCGGATGACGAAGAAGGCTCCGCCGCCGCAGGGCCAGGGCTTGAACGACCTCTACGTGCGCTTCTTCCGCATGGCCGAGCGCCGCATCGTGGAGAAGACGGGCAAGGGCATCGTCTGCTTCATCTCCA
>JAFGIH010000702.1 GCA_016929985.1 Thermoleophilia bacterium
CTGCTTCTCTTCGGGCCTAGCGGACTGTATGAGCTGCTCCGCGACGCTGAACGGCTGATCGGCAAGCCGCGGTTCCCCTTCTTGGTGGAAGAGGTGGGGGAGGGTACCATCCTCGAGAATGAAGACTACTGGCTCAAGACCGCGGCTACCGAGCACGGCCTGCCGGGGTTGGCCTGGTGCGTGCACGAGAAGTCGCGTCCGGGACTGTTCCATCCCGAGAAGGCGGTGGAACTGGGCGTCACCCCGGGCCCCGATTTCGGCCGTCTGCAGCGCGGGGAGACGGTCACCACCGCCGCGGGGCGGCAGGTCCTTCCCGAGGAGGTCATGGAATCGTCGCGCCAAGGCCGGAAGGTGGTCTTGACCGGCGACACCAGGCCCTGCCCGGCAGTGGTGGAGTTGGCGGCGCAGGCTTCGGTGCTCGTGCATGACTGCACCTTCGGCTCGTCGGAGCTGGAGCGCGCGCTGGAGACCGGTCACTCAACGGCACGCGAGGCTGCCGAGGTGGGCCGCGCCGCCGGGGTGGGCACCCTGGTGCTGACTCACATCAGTTCGCGCCACACGGCTCGGGAACTCCGTGAAGAGGCGCGGGAGGTATTTCCGGGAGCACTGCTTCCTCGAGACTTCGATTCTCTGGTCGTGCCGTATCCGGAGAAGGGTGTGGCCCGGCTCGAACGGGTATAATGCTGCGTCGCCGCTTCGACGTGTCGGGCGGCGTATCCCATGCCCACGTAGCTCAGGGGATAGAGCACTGGCCTCCGGAGCCAGGTGTCAGAGGTTCGAATCCTCCCGTGGGCACTGCTGCCGTGGGGGCCCCGGCATGGGGCGGCCGCGGAAGTCCCAGATACTCCTCCACCGCCTCGTGGTGGAGCGTCCGTTGGGGCGCCAGCTCCCATCCGAAGACGCGGCGCAGGGCGTCAACGCAGGCCGTCTTCATCTCGTCCATGGTGAACGTGCGGCCTGTGAGGGTCTGTAGGTTGGTCTGGCGCAACTCCGCCTCCCCGCACGAGACGATGAGGTCGAACAGCGAGAGATCCACGCTCACATTGAACGAGGCGCCGTGGCTGGCCACCCAGCGGCTGCAACGTAGGCCCACCGACATGATCTTCTGGCCCCGGACGTAGAGACCAGGGTGGCCGTCCCTGCGGTGCGCGGTCACCCCGCCGTCCGCCAGCACAAGCATGAAGACCTCTTCGAGGCCGTGGACGTATCCACGGAGGTCGTGGCGCGGTATGGGCACGACGGGGTACACCACGAGCTGCCCCGGCGCGTGCAGGGTGGTCTGGCCGCCTCGCTCCGATACGACGACGGACACCCCGCGGCTCCGTGCGAGCGCGTGGTCGCGCAGGTCGGTCTGGACGCCCCGATTGCCCAGGGTTATCACCGGCGGATGCTCGAGCAGCAGGACGACCCCGGGCAGCGCTCCATCGGCCACCGCGGCGCGCAGCCGACCCTGGAGGTCTTGGAGATACACATAGGGCGCGATGCCCAGGTCGAGTACCGGGATGGTCATGTGGGCCTCCGCTGGCAACGTGGCTCTTGAGAGTACAGGCCTTGATATGAGAGACTCCAACGGCGGCGTTAGGATACAGCACCGCACACGGAGCGAGGCCGGGAGGCAGGGTGGGAAAGAAGAAGTACGATCCCCTTTGGGAACTGGTCGACGAGAAGATCCCCTTGCAGGGACAGGCGCCTGACATCGACGTCGCCTGCCCGTATTGTCATGTCACCGTACACCTTGGATCGCAAGCCAGAGCGGGAGAGCGGTACGCATGCGGCCTGTGCGGCGGCGTCGCCGAGGTGGTGGAAGAGTCCGGGAAGCCGGCGCTGAAGCCGATCGGGTAGGGCGACTGGCCTAGTAGAGCACCAGGGGCCGACCGAGGTCGTCGTTGACCTGCCCCAGCTCCTCTGCCAGCTCCCGCGGGGCGGACACCGAGGTCGGGTCGCCGTCGGAGATGTACCGGAGTTCCGGGTTGGTCTTCAGACTCTCTATGGCATCGGCGATGTAGGTCTTGCCGCTGGCCGGGTTGTTGCTGCCTCTGAACCGGGGGATGTGCAATGTCTCAAACTCGTCGGAGAACGGTGAAGCGCAGAGCTTCGAGACGATGGAGCACGCCGCCGAGTAGGCATAGGTGATGCCCTCGTGTTCTCCGCCCGTTAGGATGTCGTCGGACTCGGGATACTCCCCGAAGGGGAGGGCAAGGCTGGTGACCTGGTAGCCTCCGCCGATCATTTCCTCCAAAGTGGCCTGCGACTCCGCCAGCTGCCACACGGCGTCGGCGGTTGATGCCTTGCTGAGGTTCAGATGGGTGATGGTGTGGCTGCCCACCTCATAGCCCCAGTCGATCAGGTCGACAAGCTTGCCCTGCTTCAGTTCCGGCTGGCCCCAGAGGATGCGTTCCTTGGGATTGACATCGAGAAGACAGAAGAAGGTCGCTCGCGACGCCCAGACGCCCGGTTCGACCGCCGCCTGCATGATACCCACCGCGCAGTCAGGATCGAGGGTGCCGTCGTCGAGGATGCGATACTGTCCGGGGCTGGAGTCGTCGAAGGTGAGGACCACCGGGGTCTTGCCGGCGGGGATATCGATGTTGCCCGAAGCGAGGTCGCGCACGTTGATGGGGTAGTAGTTCTCGGCCTTGAGGAGCGCGATGTCGTTGCGGAAGTTCTCGGGCGTGCGCGTCCACTCGGCCTCTTCGGTGTCGAAGTGGTGGTACATGAGCACGAGGATCTGGCCCATCTCGTTGGCGCCGATGGC
>JAFGIH010000703.1 GCA_016929985.1 Thermoleophilia bacterium
AGTTGGGGATGCTGTCGAGCAGGCCGATGGCTTCGCCCAGGTTTTTCCCGAGCACAAGTTCCTGATCGTTGATCAGTTGCAGCAGCGATAACACATCGTGGGCATGACCGGTGATGGGGTCAACGACGCCCCCGCATTACGCAAGGCCAACATCGGGGTGGCTATGGGCATCACCGGCACCGACGTCGCCAAAGAGGCCGCCGACATGGTGCTGCTCGACGACAACTTCGCCACCATAGTGGCCGCGGTGCGGGAAGGCCGCGTGATCTACGACAACGTCCGCAAGTTCATCAAGTACCTCATGGCGACCAACGTCGGCGAGCTCGCCGTGATGCTCATCGCGCCGTTCCTGGGGATGCCCCTACCGCTACTCCCCCTGCAGATCCTGTGGATGAACCTGGTCACCGACGGCCTCCCCGGTCTGGCTCTCGGCTTCGAGCCGGCTGAGAAGGATGTCATGCGCCGGCCTCCGCACCCACCGAACGAGAGCATCTTCGCGCGCGGTCTGGGCAGCCACATCATGTGGGCAGGCCCGCTCATGGGCGTCGTGGCGCTCTTGACGGGGTGGTTCTACTGGCGGTCCGGCGACGCTTCCTGGCAGACCATGCTCTTCACCGTGATGACCATCTCCCAGATGTTCCACGTGCTGGCCATCCGCCTCGACCGGGAATCGCTGTTCACCACCAGCCCACGGTCCAATCCACTGCTGTACGGCGCGGTCCTGATCACCCTTCTGCTCCAGTTCGCGCTCATCTACACCCCAGTGCTGCAGGATATCTTCGGGACTCAGGCCCTGTCGCTCACAAAGATCCTGATCGCCATCGCGATCAGCTCGTTCATCCTATGGGTCATCGAGATCCAGAAGCTGGTCATCAGGCGGCGGGGGTGAGTCCGGCCACAGATGACCACACCGGCGTCGTTTCATGGCATGATGGGTCGGCGACTAGATTCGACGGTCGCAGGCAACAACGCAGCGCGAGAGGAGTGATCCATGGCTGATTCCATGTCGACCGGCTGGTACTGCATGCAAGGTGGGGCGACAGGCCAGCAGGTCGGTCCTCTCACGTGGGAGCAGGTCTACGGCATGCGCACCTCCGGCTCGCTGCAGCCGGGAGACCTGGTGTGGCACCCCACCATGCCGCAATGGATGCCCGCGGCCTCCATACCCGGGCTCTTCCCCGAGCAGCAACCCGCGCAACCGGGCGCATACCAACAGGCCGCGCAGCCGGTCTACGCCGGACAGGCAGCCGGTTATCAGCCCGCCGCCCCCACCCGCTCCCGCTCCAAGCTCTGGGCCTGGTTGGCTCCTCTTATCGCGGTCGTGCTGATAGGCATCGGCGTGGGAGTCTACTTCGGCTT
The DNA here is from genome assembly GCA_016929985.1 of Thermoleophilia bacterium. The sequence goes on from JAFGIH010000703.1 coordinate 1,360, forward strand.
CTTCTTCGACAAGGGCCTCTCGGTGAAAGACGGTGACGCCTCCATCCCAGTCGAGGATATGTATAGCCTGTGGGAGGGCTCGCTCACCTACACGTCCATCGATGTGGACGAAGACAGTCTGTCGGCGGGCGATGCGGCGCTACTCAAGTCGCTGGTGGGCAGAGATGTTCCGCTGACCATCGACCTGGCCGGTCTCGGGGGCAAGGGGACGGCGACAGTGACCATGGACTTCAGTGCTGTCGATCCGGGTCTGGAGACACTCACCGAGAAGATGGACTTCGTCTACGAAGACGGCAAGCTCACTCTCGACTCCGGAGCCTCGGGAGACAAGATGGCCGCCGCAGTGACGAAGAAAGGCGGCGAACTGATGCTCGACGGAGCGCTCGAGTTCAAAGCCGGCACCCACTCCGGCGAGGCGGTCTGGACCGCGACGAAGTAAATGCGTAAACCCGCAGGGCTAGTGTGCCGACATTCTGACTGAAGATTCGGTTTGCTGCTGGGTTGTCGTCGAGTCAGGCGGAGCGGTTTGGGCTACGAAAGCGTTGACACCATCGTCACCACCACTACCCCGACCCCTCTTGAGCCCTCCCCTGAGACACACGGCGACTCCCGGCGAGAGACCACGGCCGCGAGTGACTCCCTGAGAGCCCTTGTCACCCTCGCCGATGCGGGCCAAGCCGCCGCGGAATCGGAGAGCCTCGACGAAGCGCTGAGAACGATTGCTTGGCGTGCGGCGGAGACTTTGCAGGTGCCCGAGTGCGTCATCTGGGAATACGACCCGCGGTCGGACACCATCATCCCGCGTGCACACTACGAGCGGACACCGTCAGGTTGGGATGGCCTCCGCAAGCCGCTGCCGCTCGCACACCACCAGCCGAAGAAAAGGGTCATCGAGAGTGGCCTGCCTCTGTTCGAGACCCTCTCCGATCCCCACCTGCACCCGGTCAGCCGAGAGCGCATGGTGAAGTGGGGCATCGAGTCCAGCCTATCCATCCCCCTGCTCTCGGGCGCGGAACGCGTGGGACTCATGGCGTTCCATGATTCAGAACCCGATAGACACTTTTCCGAGGCTGAGATGGCTCTCGCCCGTGGAGTGGGCTCCCTGGCGAGCCTGGCTATCCACTTCGCTCAGACGATGAGACGGCACGCAGAGCAGAACGTGCGACTCGCCTCGTTGCTGCAGGCCAGCTGGGCCATCAATTCCAGCTTGGACGTCGACGACGTCATCCAAATCGTGGCCGACCATGCCGCCTCGTCTTTGGGTTGTGACGGCTGCGTCATCTACCCGGCCGGCCTCGACCACTATCACACACCTTCCCAGGACGACCCGGAACGCACCCCACTCCAACAGCACGTGGACGACCCGGGACTCGATTCGGCCGTGAGGACCACCATGGAAGCTCAGGGTCACAGGAGTCGCCTGGTGATCCCTCTACCCGTCGGCCCTTCACGGCTCGGCGCCCTGGTCGCGTATCGCACCGAGGCCCAAGGAAGATTCACACCCTGGGAGATAGACCTCGCGTGCGGCCTTGCGGCCCAGGCCGGCCTGGCCATCCGCAATGCCCAGCAGTACCAGGAGTTGCGGCAGGTGCACGTCGCCGGTCTGCGGGCGCTTGTCAGTGCGCTGGGGGCGAAAGAGCCCTACACCCAGGGTCACGGCGCGCGCGTGGCCCAGTACGTCTCTCTCTTGACCGAGAAACTGGGCTGGGACGCCGAGGCCGTGCACCGCGCCGAGGAGGCGGGCTTCTTGCACGACATAGGCAAGTTGGTGGTCTCCGATGGCGTGCTTCTGAAGCCTGGCCCCCTCACGGAGCGAGAGTGGGCCCTCATGCGTACGCATCCGGAGACCAGCCGGGAGATCCTGCTCTCCATGGTTGACGACGAGCAGGCTGAGGCGATCTGCCACCACCATGAACGATACGACGGCTCCGGATATCCCAGCGGCCTGGCGGGTGAGGCGATCCCCCTTCTGGCCCGGGCCCTGTCGGTGGTGGATGCCTACGACGCCATGTCCTATCACCGGCCCTACCGCTGGGCTCTCCCCTACGCGGAATGCCGGGCGGAGCTCATCCGCGGGTGTGGTGTGCAGTTCGATCCCGCCATGGTCGACGCCTTTCTGGAGGTGCTCGATGAACTGGCCCAGAGACGGATGGAGTGCGTCGCGGTCGCGGAGGAAGCCGCCGTCCTCATCGACGCTGAGAAACACGAGATCCTGAGAAGCCGGGAAGACGAAGACCGGCCTGAGTACAAGGAACTGGTGGAGATCCTGGGCGCGGTGCTCAGGAGGCACGAGGGGATGCGCTTCCTCACCACTCAGCGCAAAGAAGGCGCCCGCCTGATCTACGTCGTCGACCCGGAAGAGAGCGAGGAATGGAAGTCGCACATTGGGGACGACCTCTACACCGCCGACTATGAGACCGGTGAGGTGCTACAAGGTCTGAAGCCCGACGCCAATGCCATCTACGCCGACGAGTTCGGCACATGGGTAACCGGGACGGCGCCCATTTGTGACGCAGAAGGCAAGGTCGTGGCGCTGGTGGCCGCGGATACGCCGGTGAGACCCCCGAGGCGGAGTACCGACGGCCTGACCGTACCGGGCTCCATGGAGTCCCTCCTGGGCGAGCTCAGCAAGCGTATCTCTCGCGCCGAGTTCGCCGCCTCCACCGATGGTCTCACGGGAGTGCACAACCATCGCCACCTGCACGAGCATCTCACCGGTGAGGTGTCGAAGGCAGTGGTGAGACAGTCGCAGGTAGCGGTGCTCTTCGTAGACATCGACCATTTCAAGGCCTTCAACGACCGTTGGGGGCATGTCTTGGGCGACGAGGTGCTGCGGGCGGTGGCCCTCATCGTCGAAGGGCAGATCAGGCGCGACGACATAGTGGCCAGGTACGGCGGCGAGGAGTTCGTAGCCGTTCTGTCCGACACCGGCCTCGCCGGGGGGCTCCATGTGGCCGAACGCATCCGGGAGAAGATCACCGCAACGCCGCTCGTCCCGGGTACCGCGAAAGTGACCGTGAGCATCGGTGTAGCCGTCTTCCCCGAGCACGCGGCCTCGAAGACCGAACTCATCGAGAAGGCCGACGCCGCGATGTACGAGGCCAAGCGCCTGGGCCGAGATCGCGTGCAGGTGTACCGCGGCGGCGAGCCCGGACCGGCCCCGACTACCTAAGAGTCGGCGGTCATCAAGCTCTTGCCGACCGAGAAGCCCCGTCCCAGGCTCTCGCCTACTCCGTAGTAGGTGTTCTCGCCCGGCGTCCACATGAAGGGCCGCAACAACTCCGCGTTCGGCTTGCCGTCGGCGTCCAAGCAGGCCTCGTCGACCTTGACATCCAGGATCTCGCCCACGAACAGAGTGTGTAGGCCGAGTTCGGCCACATGTACGACCTTGCACTCCACGACCAGCGGAAACTCATCCACATAGGGTGCATCCACCAACTGCGCGCGTACCGGGCTCACACCGGCCCCCTCGAACTTGTCCACATCCCGGCCCGAGGCGATGCCGAAGTAGTCGACAGCCGCTACCTGGTCGGAGGACCCGATACTCACCGTGAAGGCCTTCCGCTCCACCAGGTTGCCGTAGGTGTAGGTAGCCTTTCGCAGCGCTATGGAAAGACAAGGGGGTTTCGAGCAGCAGATGCCGCCCCAGGCGACCGCCATGACGTTCGGCTTGCCCGCCGCGTCGTACGTGCCGACGGCGAAGACCGGCGTGGGATAGATCACGGGACATGCACCGAGCGAGGTCTTCATGTGGACTCCTGTCTGTATCAGAATCGTCTCCATTCGGCCTCGAGGGCTCTCTCGTGAACGTGCAGAGCCTCCTCATCGTGCAGCACGAAGCGGATGATGCCCACCGACCTCAGAGACTCCGCGACGCTCGCCACGGTGCTCAGCGCCACCTCGGCAGCCTCTACAAGCGGGTATCCGAAGACCCCGGTAGAGATAGCAGGGAAGGCTATGGAGACGAGGCCCCGCTGGTCGGCCAGACGCAGTGCGTTGCGATAGCAGTCGGCAAGGAGCGAGTCGGAGGGCTCGTCGAGACCGTACATGGGCCCCAGACAATGGATCACATAACGGTTGGGTAGACCATGGCCGCCTGTTATCACCGCCTGGCCCGGTCTGATAGGTGCGAGAGGCCTGCACTCCTCCTCCAAGGCCGGCCCCGCGGCTTTGTGGATAGCCCCGGCCACCCCACCGCCGCTCCTCAGTTCGGCATTGGCGGCGTTCACTATGGCGTCGAACTCGAACTGCTGGGTGATGTCACCGAGGACGCAGTCGATCGTGATCTTGCCGATGGTCCGTTCCATGGGCCTCGCCCCTCTCGCATGTCTCTCGGTTATACTTGGGTTGCGTTATACATATTCTACCGTGTACTCCACGAGCCGCCTTGCGGGCGGCTCTTGCCACCTAAGAAGGGAAAGCGAATCCGATGGAAGCACGATCGATCTTCATCACCGAGCAGGACCTCGAGCGCCTCCGCAAGCTCGTGATCCAGCGCAGATCGAGCGAGGGCAGTTCCGAGTACCTCCAGAAACTGCAGGGCGAGCTTGAAAAGGCTGCAGTGGTCGACCCGGCCAAGGTACCCGCGGATGTCGTCACGATGAACTCAACGGTCGAGCTTCTCGATCTCGACTCCGGCGCCACGGAGACCCGCACCCTGGTCTTCCCCGAAGAGGCCGATGTCGAGCAGGCCAAGGTGTCGGTACTGGCGCCCATTGGCACAGCCATGCTGGGCTACCGAGTGGGCGACACGTTCGAGTGGAAGGTGCCGGCGGGCACCCGACGGCTGAAGATCGCCAAGATCCTCTACCAACCCGAAGCCGCAGGAGACTGGAACCTCTAGGCCCGCAGCTTCGCTATTCGGCGGCCGCTTAGCCGAGCACCTCTTTGACCATGCCCTCGAAGGCGTTCACGTAGCGATCGATGTCTTCGTCGGTGTGCTGCACGGAGAGGGTCCACTCCTCCTCGCGCCCCGGGGCGATGATGACACCGCGGTTCATGTTGTAGAGCCAGGCGAGGTAGCACAGCTGCTCGTTCTGGAACTTGATGAACGACTCGTAGTCGGTGATCTTGCCGGTGGCGAAATTGAAGCAGCCCTTCGACGAGATGCCTACCGTGTAGCCGGGGAAGCTGTATTTGTCCGCAACCGCGTCCATCTCACGGATGAGCCGGTCGTTCAGATAGTTGAGGTGCTTGTAGGCATCGGGGGTCATGACCTGCTCCAGGCTGGTCCGTGCCGTCGCCATGGAGAGCGGGTTGCCACTGTAGGTGCCCACCTGGTAGACCTTGCCGCTCTCCACCATCGACATGACCTCCTCGGTGCCGCCGATGGCTCCAGCGGGCAGCCCACCCGCCAACGCCTTGGCAAGCGTGACCATGTCGGGCACCACGCCAAACCTCTCCACCGCACCACCCGCGGCCGTGCAGATGCCGGTCTTCACCTCGTCGAAGATGAGCA
>JAFGIH010000704.1 GCA_016929985.1 Thermoleophilia bacterium
GTCGCGCGGCCTTGCGCGCGGTCGCTTTGGTGTTGAGCGCATGCCCCAGGCTCTTGCGCTCGATCTCCCTGTGCCCCGAGTAGCGGGCCAGCGGATCGAACTCGTCGACCGAGACAGGGTCCACAATAAATGCGCGGCCGCCCAGATCCTGGGCCAGAACGTCCGCCAGCAAGGGCCCCAGGTTCGATGCGTGCTGGCCATGGTAACCCACACGAGCGTCTCTGAGCATCTGCTCGGTTACCGGATAAGCGCCGCTCGGTATCGACCTCAGAAGACCGCCGCGGCCCACGACGGCGTCGAAGGGCCGCTCGGCCTGACCCGCCTGCTTCAGTGACGTCTCGACCGCGGTCCTTCGGAAGTCGAGCTGGTCCGGTATCGTCTTGAAACCGGCCAGATCGTCTCGCGAATGCGCAACCTTGACCTCGAATACCCGCGTCTCCCCTTCGTAGACGGCGATCCTCGTAGTCATGCCCCCGGGATTGACGGCGAGTATCCTCTCACGGGCTTCCATTGGTGATAATCCTCTTCCAGGCTCAGCGAACCGCCACTCCGAGCGGCCAGATGATAGCACATGAGAGGGAATACAGGTAGCGCTGGCCCGACGGTCGCTCGCCGGGCGGCACCGGCAGACCAGGAATCCCCGAGCACACCCGGCCGGCCCGGGGCACACCTGAACGCCCTCCTGAACATCGTTGAGGGACCACCCGATTGCCGGCGTGCCGGCACCGAATGGCCCCTCATTCCGCGCCCGGACCTCAGCGAGGCCTTCGGGCGCCCTACTCTAGAACGTGGATGTTCTTCGCCGAGCAGATGTCCTTGAGTTGCCTCGGCCAGACGGTCACCGTCACTTCCCCGAGATGGGCCGCCCGAAGCAGGTACATGTAGGTGCGGGCCTGACCGATACCGCCTCCTATTGAGAGCGGGATTTCGTCGTTCAGGATCGCCTGGTGGTACGGCAGCTTCAGGAAGTCCAGCTGTCCCGACATCTCGAGCTGCTGCTTCATGGTCTCCTTGGTCACGCGGATGCCCATGGACGTCAACTCGTGCCGGCGCTTCGTCACGGGATTCCAGACGAGTATATCGCCGTTCAGGCCGTGCATCTGCTTGCCGTTCTTCTTGATGGAAGGAGTGACCCAGTCATCGTAATCCGCCGCCCGCATCTCGTGAGGGTAGCCATCCTCGAGCACCCATCCGATGCCGATGATGAAGACGGCCGGATGCTCCTGCAGGATGGCCGTCTCGCGCTGCTTCCTCGGAAGGTCCGGATACATGTCGAGTATCTCCTCCGCATGGAAGAACTCGAGATTCTCAGGGATGTCGGGGTATCCGCTCTTCTTGAGCTCGGGGAAGAGCTCCCGAGCGTGCTTGCCCGCGTCGCGAATGACCTTCCATATCTTCGTCACGGTGTCCTTCAGATAGTCGAGGTTGCGGTCTTCAACCGTGATGACCTTCTCCCAGTCCCACTGATCGACGTAGGAGCTGTGATCGTGGTCGAGGAAGTAATCCTTGCGCACCGCCCTCATGTCGGTGTTGATGCCCTCACCCACCTCGCAGCCGAACTGCGCGAGGGCCATCCTCTTCCACTTGGTCGCTGCCTGAACGACCTGCGCACGTATGGGCGTCTCAAGACCCAGGCCGCAGTTGAACTCCACCGGCGTGCGCGAACCGTCGCGGTCAAGGTAGTCGTTGACGCCGCTGTCCCGGTCGACGATCAGCGGGACCTGCACCAGCTGCAGATTGAGTTCCTTCGCCATGCCGTCTTCGATGTAACGCTTGATCTCGTAGAGCGCCTTCATCCGCTCCAGGGGAGGCAGAATCGGCTTGTAGCCCTTCGGGAGAATCCGGTCCACCTCTTCGTACGTGCTGATGCCCGGTCCAGCAAGATCTGCCCTCTTGTCCGCCATTACAGTCTGCTCCATTTCCGCTCGTGAAAGGCCCACCTACCAGGCCGCAGAGGTGAGAGGCCAGGCCGCCACAGTGTCAGCCGTGACCGCAGACTCCGCGGCAGCAATATCCCTCACGCCGCATCGGCGCTAGGGCGATATCATGACGTCGGCACCGGCTTTGAGAGCCGGCTTGTGGTTGATGATGACCCGCGCAAGCCGCTTGACTCCCTCGACGATGTCCTCCTTGGTCGGATAGGAGAAGTTGAGACGCATGGCGTTCTTGCCGCCGCTGTCGCAGTAGAAGGCCGTGCCGACCACAAAAGCCACATCGTTCTCCACTGCCTCGTAGAAGAGCCGCTCGGTGTCGATGTTCTTCGGCAGGCGCAGCCAGAGGAACAGGCCACCCTGCGGACGCGTCCACGAGAGCCCCGGAAGGTCCGGCATGTACTCCTCGAGGGATGAGAGCATTAGTTCCCGCTTCTCTCGGTATATGATCTTGACGTTATCGATGACCTTGTTGAGGAGCCCCCTCGCGGCGAACTCCGCAACGATGGCCTGCGTGAATGCCGGCGTGCACAGATCCACTGACTGCTTCGCGATCACCATCTTCTGGATCACTGCCTCGTCGCCGATCATCCACCCCAGCCTCATGCCGGGAAACAGGATCTTCGAGAAGGTATGCAGACCGA
>JAFGIH010000705.1 GCA_016929985.1 Thermoleophilia bacterium
CGGTCGGGGAAGAACTTGTAAAGGGCGGCCCGCGAGAGCCCGACCCCCGCCGCAATGCGGGAGATGGTGGCGCCGTGCACGCCATACCTGGCGACCAGCTTCAGCGTGGTCTCAGCGATCTGCTTCTGCCTCTCAGCCCGTGTCGCCCGGGTGCGCTTACGCACTCTATCCACTGGCCCTCCCGACGAGTTCGTTCAGTTGGGGAACGCTCGTTCACCTAACCTAGCAGAAGCGACAATCGCTTGTCAACGATTTGGTGAACGCGCGTCCACCCCACGGCAGCCGAGGTGGCCTATTCGGGTGGGAGCGACGGATAACCACGCATGCGCCGGCCGTCCGGCCGGCGCCGGTCACATCAACGTGAACACCGGTTCGACGGCTTCCCCATGGAAACAGACGATGGAGCCGTCCTGCGACACCTTGATGCCGAGGCCCAGCTTCGCCAGCACCCGGGCGGCGGCCAAACGCCCGCCGCCGGTGCTCCCCCCGGGGATCTTGAGTATCGCCCCCACCGCGAGCACCCGGCCTTGGTGGTCGATGACGGTGGCGCCGTCGATGGAGAGCAGCTCCATGCGAAAGCGGCGGTCGAGCTCGGGAAAGGTGCGACCGGCAAGCAGGAGGTCGAGGGCCCGGGCTTTGAGCGAATCCTTGTTGCAGAGACGGTCTTCGCGCATGACCACCTCCCACCAGTCCCGGCCGCATCCCGCGGCCACCACGCCGAGGCAGGCCCCGCGATGCGCGAACGAGACATCGAGGCAGCTTTCGTACACGGCCTGGCGAACGGCGAGCGAGTTGGGCACGGGCATCCGGGTGACGAAGGGCCTGTGGGTGAGAAAGTGCCACCTGCCCGATCGCTTGGCGAAGAGTAGCTGGCTGTCTTTGAAGACGAGGATCTCGTCCTTGTCGGTGAGCACCAACACCACCCGGCCGTCGACCGCCCAAGCGGCAAGCGCGGCATGGGCGTGAGGCGCGAACGGCGACGGCGCCGCCGGCGGCGTCAGACACTCGTGGCCCACTACCCGCCCCCGCGGGTCGACCCACACCAGCGTGTCGACGCTGTTGCTCAGAACGGCGGCGAATTCGAGCGAGGAGAGCTCGGTCAGGCCGATGCTCCCACCCTCCACGTGAGGATCGAAGCCGAGGGCGCCGGTGACCGACATCCCCTCGTAGTGCCGGTCGGCCCAATCCTCCAGCCAATCGATGGTGACCAGCATCGACTCGTGATGGTCGCCACCGATGCTCCGAGCCACGACCTTGCCCGGCAGAGTACGGAGCACGTCCGCCTCGAAGGCCGTGGAGAGGGCGGGTTCGATCTCCCCCATGACCTTGACGAACGCCTTGACGATCCGCTCCGCCGTTGGCCCGAACTTCTCGCCCCGGCGCAGCACGAGCCGGTAGGCGTCGTTACTATGCACTTTGAACGCCAGCGACCGGGGATCAGGCCGGGCGACGAGCTGTTCCCGAGTGGTGGAGGGAACGGCGCCGGCCAGCCGGGCCCCGGAGAAGAAGGGGCAGAGGAACTGCTCAGCGATGCGCCGCAGCTGGTCTTGTTCCATGGCACTGTCCTCCGCCGCCGAAGATGGCCGCCCTCGTGGTGAGAAGAAGGATAGCAGTGTGTGCAGGCAGGGGGGCGCCTGACGTCGCTCAGTCCGATGCCCAGGAATGGCGGCCACCCTGAGCGTCTGCCATACTGACCACAGTTCCAGCCTGCATGCGCCTGTGATCCGGAGGTAGGTTACATGCACTACGATCCCCAGAAGAACGACCATGGACTTCCCCGCGACCCCTTCAAATCGTGTGTGGTGCCCCGGCCCATAGGGTGGATATCCACGGTGAGCACCAAGGGCGTGGCCAATCTCGCCCCCTACAGTCAGTTCCAGAACCTGAACTTCGACCCGCCCTATGTGTTCTTCGCGGCCAATCAGAAGGGCGATGGCAGCCGCAAGGACACGGTGGCAAACGCCGAGACGACCGGCCAGTTCGTCTACAACATGGCCACCTACGACCTGCGCGAGGCGGTGAACCTCTCTGCCCAAGAAGTGCCGAGCGACGTCGATGAGTTCGAGCTGGCCCATGTGACCAAGGCGAAGTCCATACGAGTCGAAGCTCCCCGGGTGGCTGAGTCACCTGTCAACCTCGAGTGCGTCTGGCACCAGACCATACGTCTACCGGGGAACAGTCCGGTGGGATCGGTGGACATGGTCGTCGGGCGTGTGGTCACCATCCACATCAAAGACGAGGCGCTGGATGCGGACGGCTGCATCGATCTGGTCAAGATCAGGCCGCTGGCTAGAGTGGGCTATTTCGGCTACACGACGGTAGACTCGGTGTTCGAGATGGTCATCCCAGGCAAGAGCGAAGACCTGCTCAGGGGTCTGGAAGGGGCTCGGTGAATGACGATCGTTATCGTGGGGATGCTGGATGAGAGAGAGGAGGCTCTTTCACTCATCCGCGACCGCATCAAAGAGAGGGGTCACAAGACCTGCCTCATAGACGTCAGCGTCGGCTCCGGAGCCATCGTGCCGGCGCTGAAGCCCGACGTGACGGCCGGGGAGCTGGCCGGCCTGGCTGAGAGCAGCGCAGGTCTCGCGACGGCGCGCGGCGACGCGGCGACCGCCGTCGCGACGGAGGGTCTCAAGGCCAGGGTCCGCGACATGCAGGCGCGCGGCGAGGTCCAGGGCATCATAGCCATCACGGGCATGACGGGCGCGCTGATAGCCCTGCCGGCCATGTTGGGACTGCCCTTCGGCATACCCAAGATCCTCATCTCGGGCGCCACCACCCAGCCGGCCCACGCGGCCACGTTCGGCGACTACTTCTCCCGCAAAGACATCACCGTGATGCACTCCGTGGTCGACACCGTGGGGATGAACCCTCTGGTCCGCACCCTTGCCCTGAACGGAGCCGACGCCGTCTCCGGGATGGTGGAGGGACGCCTGTCCGCCCCGCCGGAGAAAGAGAGGCCGTCCGTCGCGATCACCGAGTTCGGATACGTCGACAAGGGCGCCTACTACATCCGGGAGATCCTGCGGAAGGACTTCGAGATCGTCTCCATCCACGCCATGGGCATGGGCGATAGGGCCGCTCTGGACCTCACTCCCCAGGGCGTCTTCACGGCGTTCGTGGATCTCATGCCCGGCTCGTTCAGCGAGCACGTTCTGGGAGGCAACAGGGACGCCGGACCGGACCGGCTGGACGTGGCGGCGGACCTAGACATACCCTACATCTTCTGTCCGGGTGGTTTCGACATGATCAGCTGCGGCCCGCCCGA
>JAFGIH010000706.1 GCA_016929985.1 Thermoleophilia bacterium
AGCGTGCTAATATCCGGGGCCATGGAGACAGAAGAACTCTCTATCTCAACAGACGAATACCGGCAGCGCCGCGAGCGGGTGCTGCAAGCGCTCGACGGCGCCGCGGCTGTGGTGTTCGCCGGCACCGAGACTACGTCCGGTACCCTCCCGGGCCGCTGGAAGACCGACCGGCATTTCTACTACCTCACCGGTCTTGACTACGAAAGCGGCGCCGCGGTCGTGTTCGATCCGGCGGCGGAGAACCCCGACCGCCGTATCACCCTGTTCCTGCGCCCCCGAGACCCCGAGACGGAGCGGTGGGACGGGGCCCGCGAACCCCTCGACTCGGCGCTCAAGGCCAAGACAGGGTTCACCAGCATCCTGCGCACTCCCTATCTACCCGGCAGACTCACCGACGCGGCCCGGCGCGGCAGGCGGTTGGCCTGCCTGCACCCATTCACTGCCTACAACGCGGAGGTCTCGCCCGACTTCTCGGTCTTCAAAAAGATCTGCGAGCACGTCCCCGGGGTGGCCATCGAAGACCGCACCCAGGCGCTCCCGTCCATGCGCGCCGTCAAGTCACCGGGCGAGCTTGCACTCATGCGCCGCGCCGCGGCCATCACCACGGCAGGGTTCGAAGCCGCTCTGCGCTTCATCCGCCCGGGCGTGAACGAAGGCGATATCGCCGAGGTGCTTACCACCACGTTCCGGCAGCATGGCGGTGAACCGGCTTTCGAACCTATCGTCGGCAGTGGTGCGAACGGCACCGTGCTCCACTACATCGACAACGACCAGAACGTGAGTGAGGGCGATCTCATCGTAATAGACTATGCTGCCGCCTATCGCGGATACGCCTCCGATGTCACCCGGACGCTCCCGGCCGGCGGCGTGTTCACGCCGGAGCAGACGGAGATCTACGAGATAGTCCTCGACGCCAATCTGAGCGCCATCGCGGCCGCCCGGCCGGGCGCCACCGCGACCGACCTGCAGAGAGCGGCGCACGATGTCATCGAAAAGGCCGGATACGGCGACTATTTCATACACGGCGTGGGCCACCAACTGGGCATCGAGGTGCACGACGTCACTCCCGACGGACCTCTGATGGCCGGCATGGTCACCACCATCGAGCCGGGCATCTATCTCCCCGACCGGGGCCTGGGGATCCGCATCGAAGACGACATCCTCATCACAGAATCGGGGAGCTTGAACCTCACCGAGTGCATTCCCAAGACGGTGGCGGATATCGAAGCCGCTATGACTCCCTGATCGCCCTGCGCTTGTTGCGAAAGTGCTTGATGACGCGATAGATGGTGTACCCGAGCACGCCGGCCAGTAACAGCCCGGCGACGGTTGCGAGTGCAGCAAGCCAGAGCGGCGAGGTGACCCACCACCAACTCCAGTCGATAACACCGGTCAGTTTGAGCACGAGGAAGACGAGGAACGTCAGCCCAACAAGCGATCCCGTGTTAGAAGCCGCGGATACCCCTGTGACCCTGCCCATCATGCCCCTTCCACCCGCACACACAAACACTCAGACACGAACACTGTTCGATCACGACCTCAAGTATAGTGGTTATAGAGAGAGCCAAACGCGCCATGCAACCCACGCACTCATGCACACGTCCTACCCAGCCGATACAATAGCGACGGACAGCGGCATCATCACAACTCAGGAACAGAGCCGGCCACAGCCGGTCTAGCAAAGGAGCAGCCATGCGCAGGTACTCGGTACTACTACTCCTCGTATTCGCCCTCGTGTTCACACTAGCGGTTGTGGGTTGCGGCACCGGCGATTCGGTATCAAAGCTTTCTCCCCTCGGATCCAGTGCTGCGGGCGAAGCCGAACAATCTGTGTCGGAAGACCCTAACGCGCCGTCGGCGGCCGAGGTGTTCGCTGCGGTCGCCACCAACAGCGAACCCATGACGAGCGCCGTTGGGACCTTCGACGTCACCATCGACCTCGACATCGATTCCGCCGCAATGGGTGAAGAAGAGGCGGCGTTCTTCGAAGATCCCTGGAAACTCTCCGGCTCCATGGCTTTCGAGACCACGGCCCAGGTCGCCGACGTCTCGCTCAAGCTGAATCTCATGGATCAGGACATGGACATCGGCATCAAGACCCTGGGCCAACAGGCCTGGATGGCGCTGGGCGGCAAGTGGTATGAGGCTCCGCCGGAGATGATGGAGAGCATGGGCGCGGCGACCGAAGAAGGGCTCGACGTTGCGTTGGCCGACATGCAGAGCCTGTTCACCGAAACGGCTCTCGACCCTATCGCGTGGTTCAAGAACCAGGAGCCGGTCAAGGTGGAGGAGATCGACGGTGACACCGTCTACCACCTCGCGGGCAGCGATCCCGATTGGTCCAAGGTGGTCGCCGATCTTGCCAAGCTCATGCAGAACCCCAAGTTCATGGAGATGATGGGAGAGGCCGGGGAGCTGAGCGGAGATATGATCGATCCCAGCGAGATGCCGACTCAGGAAGAGCTGCAGGAGATGCAGTCCATGCTTGAGTCGTTGGTCGATGAGCTCGAGATCGATCTCTGGGTACAGAAGGACAACTCTCGGCTCCGCAAGGCGACCTTCAGCATGCAGATGACTCCCCCGTCGGAGGAAGACATGGCCGCCATCGACGCCGCTGATCTGAGCGGCATGGACTTCGAGGGCCTCAACTCCATCAGCATGGCCGGGACCATCAACCTTGACCCGGACGAAACGGTGAAGGTCAGTGCACCCGATTCTGCGCGGTCCTTCGATGACCTGCAGACCGACATCATGGAAGACCCCTCGATGCTCGGGCCGTTCGGGATGCTACTCATGGGCGCCATGGGAGGCATGGGAGAGTCAGGCTTCGACAGCTTCTAGGCGCAGACCCCCCAGACGCTCACTCGTCGGATAGCGCCTCGTACGCGAGCACTTCTCCGGTGGTGGCGTCCACATAGACGGTACCCCCGACGGCCTCGTCGCCGACGAGGCCGCTCAGAGAGATCACCCAGGTAAGCACCTGCTTATCTCGGGTGATCTTTCTGTCTTTCACCATCTTGAGTTCCTGCGAGACCTTCTTGCCCATCAAGATCAGTGAGCCGTCGCCCGCCAGAGGGATGGCCGTCTTGGTCTGGAGAAAGATGTGGGTCTCCGCGATGCTCATGGCATCGGCCGCGCCGAGCGCCCCGGCGATCTCGGGGCCCTCGGCGGCGGGCCACAACGAGAACCAGGCGGTCTCGCCACTGCGGGGGTCGAGTCGGATCTCGATAGAACCGTCCGTCACCGATCCGTCGCCGGCGTACTGATCCCACACCAAGGTGTAGAGGTCGGTGTCGGGTGAGATAGCGCCCGCTTGGACCTGCCGGAAACCCAGTCCGTGCAAGGTGCCGTCTCCCCAACCGAGCAGGGCGGGCACCTTCTCGGCCTTGCACTTCAAGAGCGTGTCGCTCATGAGAGCGCGTCGCGGGTCTACATGCGGTATCTCGGTAGACAAGAAGTAGACTCTCCCCGTGGCGCTGTCGATCTCGGCTCTGCCGGCCGTCCACACCACGACCGCGTCTGCTCCCGGCGACCTCGGAACGAGAGTGGAAACCCTAAGGTCCGCGGTGGCCAGCCCGAGGACCTGCACCAGGCCTTGTTTCGCCGCGGCCAGACCGTCCCCCGCTTCCAGAACGCCGTCCAACGGCGCCACGTAGACGGTCGTCGTGGTGGTGGATCCCTGCGCAGCATCCGGATCCTCGGTCCCGGGGCTGCCGTCGCCGCACCCGGCCGCCGAGAGAACCAACGCCACGAACAACGCCGCACCGATGAATATGACCAGCCGTCTCGGCAAACGATCCCCTCTCGTCAACACGCATCACACGGATACCGGCCCCTGGCCCGGCGCATCATACTATACTGGGTGTGTCCGGCCGAAAGCCCACACGGCGGAACCGGCCGTACCGGACGGGGGTCCAACGTGCGTCATCCACTCCGAGGGGGTACGTCATGAGAAGACTCCTGTCACACGCGAAGATCGCGGCGTGCGCGGGCATACTGTTGATCTTGGTCCTTGCTCTCTTGCTGGTGGCATGCGGGAGCGAATCCCAGACCACCACCACCGAAGCAC
>JAFGIH010000707.1 GCA_016929985.1 Thermoleophilia bacterium
CGATCATGGCCGAGACCGGTGGGGAGTCCCTCAAAGCGGTCGAGGATCCGGCGGTCTCGGACATCCTCATGCGCCAGTGCACCAGGGTGTCGGGTGCCATCAGAGAGACGTTCCGCCCCGGCGGCTACTTCAAGTCCATCCCCATCATGGGCCAGAGAGACCTGACCGTGCGGTGGGCCATCGGTGCCGGAGAGGCCAAGAAGCCGCTCATCGAGAAGGGCTTGATCGTGGACGACGGCGGCGCCTTCTTCGGATGGGGCGTGGAGCACGGCCATCTCGGCAAGACCGAGATCTTCTGTGCATTCAGCCCCATGAACCCCGAAGCCTTCAAGGGCGTCGACGCCTGGGTCGACGAACAGTCGACACGGGCCCGAGAGGAGAAGTACTTCGCGCTCACGATGGGGTCGGAGGAAGTGATCGACAACCTTACCGGACCGTCCATGTCTAACTATCACCTGTGGTGGTACAAGGTGTTGGAGGCGCTCGACCCCAACCATGTGATACCGGAAAAGGGCGTCAGCAATCTTTCGCTGTGAGTCATATGACTTCTGAGTAGAGCAAGCTGGTGATCGGAGGGCGAGCCCGCCTGGGCTCGCCCTTCTGTCGCCACCGTTGGTGCAGCTGTATGGAACCCAGGACTGCAGGGGGAACGGTCGTGACTGGTGAGCTGCAGAACAAGATCTTCAAGGTCCACATCGACTGGACCCATTGGATTGTCGACCCCCTGATCGTACGGGCTTTCGTCGATCGCTCCGCGCACACCATTCATCAGGCACGCGATCTTCGGCCGTGGCGTCGAGCTGTGCCGCATCCTTTGCAAGAACGCGGTGGAGTGGAGTACGTGTCCGGGTAAACGGGTGTCGGGAGGGCCGATGGGACTCACGTACGACGAGATCCAAAGCTTCATGACGGAGTACTTCCCTGCCTACAGCGAGTACGGTCAGGATCCGGCGACCGCTCACCGCATGCACGACTACTACACGCCCGACTTTGTCTTCACCGGGTACGTCGGGTTCGCGGAGCCCACCGTCTACGCGGGCCGGGACGCTTTCTTGGAGTTCGACGTCTCGCATCCGCCCAGCTTCGAGCGGTTGACTCCTGAAGACATGACCATCGACGAGAGACGCAAGACCGTGTGCGTGGTCATCAAGTTCGAGTTCATCAACGCCGACACCGGCCACGTGGAGGTGGTAGAGCGGGGCATGAGCCACTACCAACTGGTGCTGGATGAAAAGGGGGCCATCAAGATCAAGAGTCTGCTGTTCTTCCCGCAGCGCTTGGCGTCGGGTGCGCTGAGCGGCACCGAGGTGTTTCTACGCGACCAGGAGGCGACTAGGCGAAGAAAGGATTGAGACTACCAGAACAAACGGACCGAGACTGAGGAGGAGGCAAGGAAGACACGATGATCGCAAAAGAAAAGCTGGCAAAGATCGCAGGAAGTACGAACGTCAGCGATGATGCGGCGACGTTGGATGCGTACTCCACCGATGTGAGTTTCGTCAACACGATGCGGCCGGCCTGTGTGGTCAGGCCTCGCAATGCCGGCGAAGTGAAGGAGCTCGTTGCCGTCGCGAACGAGACCCTCACGCCGCTGGTGCCGGTGAGCTCCGGCCCGCCCCATTTCAAGGGCGATACGGTGCCGAGCACGGGAGGCGCCGTCGTCGTGGATCTCAGCGGGATGAAGAAGATCGTCTTCGTCGACCGGCCCCGCCGCGTGACCATGGTCGAGCCCGGCGTCACCTTCGGCGAGCTGATACCGGCCGCCGAGAAGGAGGGCATCAGGCTGAACATGCCCCTGCTCCCCAAGGCCACCAAGTCGGTGGTCGGCAGCCTGCTCGACCGGGAGCCGGTGCTCATGCCCAAATACCAGTGGGACATCTCCGACCCCGTGGCCTGTTTTGAGGTGATCTTCGGCACCGGTGACGATTTCCGCACGGGGCAGGCGGCCGGCCCCGGCACGGTCGAGGAACAGTGGAAGGTCGGCGGCGTGCAGAAGGCGCCGTATGGACCTCACATCGCCACCTGGCACCGGCTGGTGCAGGGTGCGCAGGGGACCATGGGCATCGTGACCTGGGCTTCACTGCGGTGTGAGCTGCTGCCCGAGCTGGAAGAGCCCTACCTTGTCGGCTCCTCCCGCCTCGAGCCCCTGCTGGACATGGCCGCGTGGCTCATCCGGCTGCGCATGGTGAACGAGTGCTTCATCCTCTCCAACGCCGATATGGCCGCCATGTTCGCGCAGGACTGGCCCGCAGACTTCAACCGTCTGAGAGCCGACCTGCCGCAGTGGAACCTCTTCTATGTGGTGGCCGGCTACAAGTACTTCCCCGAGGAACGGGTCAGTGGCTACGTGGGCGACATAGGTGCCCTCGCGCAGCGTCTGGGCATCGAGCCGGCGAGGTCGGCCGGCGGCCTGTCGGCCCGCGACATCCTGAAGGCGGTGAAGCGTCCTTCCACGGAGCCCTATTGGAAGCTCCGCTATAAGGGGGCGAGCGAGGATGTCTTCTTCTTGACCATCAACGACAAGATCGAAGGGCTTGTCGCGACCATGCAGGCTTTGGCCGGGAAGGCCGGCTACCCAGCGTCGGACATGGGGGTCTACATCCAGCCGATCGTGCAGGGCAACGGCTGCCATTGTGAGTTCAACCTCTTCTATGATCCCGCGAACCGCAGGGAGGCGGAGCAGGTGAGGGATCTCTCCCGCCAGGCCGTGAAAGCCCTCATGGATGGCGGCGCCTTCTTCTCGAGGCCCTACGGAGAAAGCACCGCGGCGATCATGAACCGCGACGCGGCCACGGTGACGATGCTTCGCAAGCTCAAGAAGGTGTTCGATCCGAACGACCTCATGAACCCGGGGAAGCTGTGCTTCTAGAGGAGGAAGGAGCGAAATGGCATTAGAAGAGTACGCCGGTGATATGAACATGTGCTGCCGGTGTTCGGCGTGCAAGTTCGTGCCTTTGCAGATGGTGAAGGGTTTCAAGCACGCGAACGTCTGCCCCAGCATATCCAGGTACAGCTTCCACTACTACTCGGGTGGCGGCCGGCTCAACATGGGTGTCCAGGGGTTGGACAAGGGGTTCACATACACCCCTCGGTATCTCGATAGCGTCTACAACTGCCAGATGTGCGGCGCGTGCGACGTCTCATGCAAGTTCGGCATGGACATGGAGGTGTTGCGTCCCGTACAGGAGCTGCGCATCAAGGCCGTGCAGGATGGCCACGCCCACCCGGCTCTGGAGAAGGTCGTGGCGAGGATGCGCAAGACCGGCACCATGGTGGCCGGCAGGGGCAAGCGCGGCGCCTGGGCCGAGGGGCTTGGGCTGACCGACGCCACCAAGCAGAAGGTGGACGTCCTCTACCATGTGGGCTGTCTCACCAGCTACGACGAAGACATGCAGAAGGTGGCCAAAGCCACCGCAGCCGTCCTCAAGAAGGCCGGCGTGAAGTTCGGCATCCTGGGCGACGCCGAGACCTGCTGCGGGGCCCGGGCCTACGAGATGGGCTACGAGGCCGACTTCCTTGCACAGGCCGCGAAGAGCATGGAGGCCATAAAGAAGTCCGGCGCCAAGACCCTGGTCATTAGCTGTGCCACCTGCTACCAGGCCTACAACGTCCTCTACGACCGCTTCGGTCTCAAGGGCGACCTGGAGGTGCTGCACATCAGCCAGCTGATGACCCAGCTCATCGAGAAGGGCAAGCTCAAGCCCAAGAAGAAGCTCGACCTGAACGTCACCTATCACGACCCCTGCCATCTGGGCAGGCTCGGCGAGCCGTGGATCCACTGGGAAGGCAAGAAGGTGCCCGGCGACCGCTTCATCTTCGAGCCGCAGAGGCCCTATCGCCGCGGTACGAACGGCGTCTACGAGCCTCCACGTGAAGTGCTCGCCGCTCTGCCGGGGGTGACCCTCACCGAGATGGACAGGATCATGGAGTACGCCTGGTGCAGCGGGGCCTGCGGCGGCGTGACCGACTCCAATCCCGAGTTCGCGGAGTGGACGGCCAACGAGCGCATCGAGGAAGCTCTCTGCACCGGCGCCGGGGCGATCGTGACCGCCGATCCTTGGAGCGAGAAGTTGTTCAACGACACCATGGCGAAGAACGGCGGCGGCCTGAAGGTCTACGACCTCGTCGAACTCGTCGCCCAGGCCATATAGGAAGGAGGGCGGTACATCTTGACACTTGAGAAGGATATCCACGACGCGTTCGCCGGCGTGGTGGGCGAGGAGTACGTATGTGACGACCCGGTGATGATGGCTTCCTATTTGAAGACCGACTTCGCCGCCGTGATCATGCCCAAGAACACTGCCGAGGTCCAGGCGATCGTAAGGCTGTGCAACAAATACAAGATCCAGTACCGGCCCATCTGCACGGGTTGGTCGGGCATGTTCCAGGCCGGCACCGTCCTTTTTGACCTCCGTCGGATGGACCAGATCATCGAGATCAACGAGAAGAACATGTACGC
>JAFGIH010000708.1 GCA_016929985.1 Thermoleophilia bacterium
ATCCCGTGCCCGGCGACCCGCCCACGGAACCCCCCACAGACCTCTAGACCGGTTTCCACGAACGGAGAGAACGCGATGCGGACTTTGGACGAAGACCTGCAGATAGCCCATACCTTCCATGGTCACCTGTGCCACGGCATGGTGATGGGCGTCCGCATGGCCAGATACGGCTGTCAACAGTTGGGGATCGATGACCCCCCGTCAAACCGCGACCTCATGGTCTACGTGGAGATGGACCGCTGCGCCAGCGACGCCGTAAGCGCGGTGACTGGGGTGACCCTGGGCCGCCGGCGCCTCAAGTGGGTAGACTACGGGAAGCTCGCCGCCACCTTCGTCGACCTGGCCACCGGGCGCGCCGTACGAGTGGCTCCCCGACCTGAGGTGCCGCACGCCGGACGGGAGAACGATCCGCTGGAGTTCTGGAACGACTGGACCGACGAGCAACTCTTCACCTGCACCCCCGTCACGGTGGCCATCCCCGAAGAGGACAAGCCCGGGCATCCTGTGCGAAGAGTGGTGTGCGAAGAGTGCGGTGAGGAGATCCAGGACGCCCGCGACGTGTGCGAGCGCGGCAAGACTCTCTGCCGGGCCTGCGCCTACGGCGCGTACTATCGCTAGAACTCGGTGACCACCGTACTCGTCGGCCCCGGCTCGGGAGTGGTGGCCGTCGTCGAGGGCCCTGGTTTGGTCGTGGTCGTAGTGGTTTTGACAGTAGTGCTGGTGGGCGGCTTGGTGCCCACCTCTATCACCTTCTGATACATCGGGAAGGTACTCACGAACTTATCGGTGCGCGAACGGCCGTCCGGCCACGTGATGGTGCGCTTCACCGAGATCTGCCTGCCGTTCTGCCCGTTGATCTGGATGGCGGTTGTACCCACCCCCAGGGAGGTGTTGGTGACGCTGGTCTCCGTGCGCTGCACGATGTTGTAGAAATCGCTGGTGGTGTAGTCCACCTCACGGCCGTCGTCGGTGCCGTAGATGTTGATGGTGGTGGTGACCCCATCGGAGGTTCCCCGGATCCAGATCCAGTGGCCGGTGTCGTTTCTGAACCTTAGGTTCTTGCCCTCCACGGTGACGGTCGCATCGCGGCCCTTGGGATAGTGATCGATGTAGATGGAGTGGTTCCAGCGCTCCACGATCTCGAGGCCGGCGAAGAACGCCGCGTTGTACATGGTGGTGGATACCTGGCAGATGCCGCCGCCGTAGACGTCCTCCAGCTTGCCTGGGCCTACGATGCCGGGCGCCTTCCGGTAGCCGCGGGCCTCAGTGCGAGGTCCGACGATTCTTTCGAAGTCGTAGACTTCCCCGGACGCGAGTTTCACATCGGTTGCGTACTCGGTGGTGATACGTACGTTGTTCTGCCGGTCGGCGGTGCCGCCGTACTCCGTGGTGTAGCTGGCCAGGCGGTCCGTGATGCCCATGGCCTTGGCCTTCTCAGTACTGAGTTCCGGCTCGGTTGTCTTCACCACGACCTGGGCCGTGCGCCCGGTCGCCTTGAGTGAAGCTTGCGTGATAGCCTCGGCCGTTTTCTCGCGGTCGAGCGCCTTGCCGGGCACCCCCGGTTCGACCCAAGCCTTGGTGCCGTCGCTCTTGAACGTGGCGTTGACCGGCTTGGTTGCTACCTTCTCAGCGATCTTGTCGAAGAACGGGTCCATCTTGTCGGCGGAGATGTAAGGCACCGGAGTTGAGATGCCACCCACGTCCTGGGAGGCGAAGTCCATGTAGGCGACGATCTTCTCCGGCTCCAGCGTCCACTGACTACCGCCGCTGGCAACCACAATAGGGCCGCTGATCATGGTCTCGGCCAACTGCCGGATGGACGCGTTGTCTTCGGCCTTGACGTCGGGCTCCTTGACCACCATAGGCACGGCGATCTCAGTGGCGTGCAGTGTGAAGAGAATCGCCTCAAGCTGCCCGCGCAGGGCCTCCCGGTCGACGACGTTGCCCTCTTTCCCCTCCAGCACCCTGACCTGCCCATTCTCGATGGCCACCGAGGCATTCACCGGAGGGACGTCCAGCCGCCGGGCGACATCGGCTATGACTTCATCCAACGAGGAGTCGTCGATAGCGCCTTCCAGAGCGACATCCTCATCGGAGAAGTAGAGCTTGAAGCGTTTGAGCAGATCGACGACGAAGTTGCGGTCGCGCGTGACGTTCAAGGCGTTGATCACCGCGCCCTCCACGTCGAGCTCGAGCCCCACATCGCTCGGCAGAACGTTCCAGGTGTTGTCGCCGCTCTTGAGGATTATGGGGTTGTCCAGCGTCTCGTGTACATACGTGCTGAGTTTGGCCACTGCCTCGTCGTGGCTGAGCCCGCCGAGACTCAGCCCCTGGTCGCCGGCGACGTTGACCCCGGCGTGTACCTTGTTGTAGTAGAGCGAGGAGTCGACTAGGATGGCCAGCGCAACGACGAACAGCACGACTCCGGCGGCTATGAAGATATTGAGCCGCCTCTTGGCGCGCCGACGCTTTTGACTGACACTCTGATTCGCCAAGGAAGGTGCAGCTCCTGAGATCGCGGACAAGACAGAATAGCAGATACGGCCGTCCTCAGAGCGGTAATCCGTGCATCTGCGGCATTTTTTCCGCGCCGTGAGCGGTCTGTCGCCCACCGACCGTCTGGATATCGCCGTGGCTCAGGACCTTGTGACGGCGGGGCAGGCTCGACGCGTCGCGCTGGCGCTCGAGCTCCTGCGAACCTTGCCAGACGCGGAAGTGGGCACGTTCGCGCCGGGCTTCGCCGCGTCCGTGTCCGGCGAGGCGCTGGGCGGAGCCCTCGGCCTTTCGCGCGCTGCCGTCCATAAGCACGTGGAGCATCTCCGCACACTCGGTTTCGCCATCGCCACCGTGGCGGGAGCGGGGTACCGGCTTGAGCGGCCCTTCGACGATCTGGTGGCTGCGGAGGCCGTCTTACCCTGCTTGCTGAGTCTCCTCCCGGCGGACCCTGTCTGGACCGCCGGACTGCCCTACCGCCATGTCGCCGGCTGCAGTTCGACGAACGCCGAGCTGAAGGTTCTTGCTGCCACGGCGCCCGCGGGGACGGCATTGGTGGCCGACGAACAGACCGGGGGCCGGGGCCGCTTGGGCCGCACCTGGGTGAGCCGGCGGGGACAGGATCTGACCTTCTCGGTACTGCTGCGCCCCAACCTGGGACCCGCCCAGGCCCATCTTCTCTCACTGGCGGCCGCGCTGGCGGTCGCCGAGGTTTTGGAAGACCTGGAGGGTCTGGAGGGCCGGGTGGCGATCAAGTGGCCCAACGATGTGCTGATGGGCGGCAGGAAGGTCTGCGGCATCCTTCTGGAGGGATCCATGGATGCGGACCGCCTGCAGTGGGTGGTCGCGGGGATCGGTCTGAACGTCAACAGCGACCCAGAGGCGCTCCTGCGAGGGTTGGACCCGAATCAGGAGCGGGAGTGGCGAGGCAAGCCGGCGCCCACCTCGCTACATGAGGAGTTGGGTCACGAGATCAGCCGGGCGCCGTTGCTGGCCCGGCTTCTGGTGCGGTTGACTCAGCGGTGGAAGGAGGTGGAGAGGCCGGAGCTTCTCGAGGGGCTTCAGCGCCGTGACGTCCTGGTCGGGCGACATGTCGAGGTGCTGTCCGGGCCGCCACTCGACGAGCCGGTGGTATCGGGCGAGGCTGTGGGCATCGGGCCCGTGGGGCAACTGCTGGTGCGGGTCGCTTCGGGCGAGACGGTGCCGGTTTTCGCGGGAGACGTCACGGTGATGAGCCTTGAGCCGCCGCTTGGATCCGGGGTGCACGGATCCGGGCCGGTAAACCCCGACCACAGTGGTGGTTGACAGACTGGACACGCGCTCGATAGACTCCGAAACGTCAATGGCGAAGGGGCCGGGCAGGAAGGGGATAGCGCCATGAGGCGGAACTCTCGAGACATCGCAGCGGTGCAGTCTGCAGATCCGCGCGCGCTGCTCGGCGCGGCGGCCCGCTCAACGGTTCTTGCCGCGACACTTGTAACCGCGGGGGTGGCGGCTCTTACCGCGGGGGCTTGGCTGTCAGTGCCCTTCTACCCGGTGCCGCTCACGATGCAGACTCTGGCGGTGCTGGTGGTCGGAGGTCTACTCGGCCCCAGACTGGGCGTCGCCGCCGTCACCTCATATCTCGCTCTGGGTCTGGCTGGGGCTCCGGTGTTCCACGCCGGTCTTGGCGGTCCCGCAGTGCTTCTCGGGCCCACCGGGGGCTATCTGCTGGGGTTCTTGCCGGCAGCTCTGTTGATGGGCCTGCTGGCCCAGCGCGCGCGGCGGAGTGGTCTCGGGGGGCGTGCCTCCTTCCGTGCCACGGTGCGTCTGGTCACCGGCGCGGCGCTGGCCGAAGCGGCCATCTACACTCTGGGGGTGTCGTGGCTTGCTGTCGCGTACGCGGGGGGGGATCTCCGGCAGGCGGTCGCGGTAGGCCTTGTCCCGTACCTGCTCGGTGATCTGCTGAAGATGGCCGTGGCGGTCGGGGCGGTCAAGCTGGGCGCCCGCGCCCTCGGCCGGTGGGGGTCGCTGCCCGTCTAGGTGATATCCTGCCTGCCACTACAGGCAGCCCAGAAGGGAACTATCGCGGTTTGAGCGTGCTCGATGCTCTCATACTCGGAGTCGTGCAGGGCCTGACCGAGTTCCTGCCGGTCTCCAGTTCAGGTCATCTGGTACTGGTTCCCGAGTTCTTCAACATCCCCGCCCCCACCTTGGCGTTCGACGTGCTCGTGCACGTGGCCACTCTCCTCGCCGTGCTCGGGTACTTCATACGCGACATAGCCAAGATCGTGCTTTCTGTGGTGGCGCCACGACGCCTGGAGCGGCAAGAGGTCAAGTTCTGGCGGCGCATACTCCTGTGGATGATCATGGGGTCCATCCCGGCGGCGCTGGCCGGCTTCCTGCTCGACGACTTCTTCGAGAGCCTTTTCGACAGCACCCTCGCGGTCGGGGTTTTCCTGATAGTGACCAGCCTGCTGCTGTGGGGCTCCGACTTCGCTCTGGGCCGGGTGAGGCGTGATCCTGCCGCGCTCGACAAGATGCGCGCCCCGGATGCCATCATCGTAGGCTGCTTCCAAGCCCTGGCCATCGCCCCCGGTCTCAGCAGGTCGGGCTCGACCATCGCGGCGGGCGTGTTCTTGGGCTTCGACCGGCCCTCCGCGGCCCGCTTCTCGTTCTTGCTCAGCATCCCCGTGATCTTCGGGGCCTTCATATCCCAAGTGACGGATATCGCCGGGGGGTTCGCCGGAGCCAGCGGGGCGGCCTACGCGGTGGGGGCGATCGCAGCTGCGATCTCGGGTTTCGTGGCTGTCTGGGCACTCATGCGGTATGTGAGGGCGCATCGGATGACGGTCTTTGCCGTCTACACGGCGGTGCTGGGAATCATCGTGATAGTGCTCTCGTTGGTTTAGGAGAACGTGGAAGAGGAGGCCATGCTGGTCGGACGGTCACGCATATGGGCTGTGGTGGGCGTGACGTTCGTCATGGTGGCGGCGCTGCTTCTCTGGGCTGGAACGGCTTGGGCGGCTCCGGCCACGACCATCCACAGCGGTTCGAACGCGCGCAAGCAGATCGCGCTGACCTTCGACGACAACGTCAAGGTCGACCGGGCCCTTGCCGTTCTTCGGGCCCTGCAGACGAACGAGGTCCCCGCCACCCTCTTCCTTGAGGGCTCGCCGGTGGCCTCCACCCCTTCGATCAACGCCGAGATCGTCAAAGGCATGATGAAGGGGTTGTTCGAGGTGGGCGACCATAGTTGGTCGCATCCCTCTTTGCCAGGTCTCTCCACGTCGGCTATGGCCCACCAGATCGGCGGCGGCACCGACGCGTTCCGCAAAGCCACGGGTGCTCGGACGGTGCCTCTGTTCCGTCCCCCCTACGGCGCCACAAACTCGCAAGTGGCCGCGGTGGCGGGCAGTGAGGGCTTCAGATATCTGGTGCTCTGGGACATCGATCCCAAAGACTGGTCGGCAAACTCGGCGGCTACAGTCGCCAGCCGGGTCATCAGCCGCGCCCACAACGGGGCGATCGTGGTGATGCACCTGTCGGGCGCTCATACAGCGGCCGCCATCCCCAGCATCGTCTCCGACCTCCGCGCCAAGGGCTACGAGTTCGTGACCGTCTCCACGATGTTGAAGGGCGACCGACTCTTCGTCGATGTTGACACAGGGTCCGACTCCGGCCAAGCCGTCGCCCGGATGGTGCAACTGGGCATCTTGAGCGGTTACGACGGCAACTACTTCGGTCCCTCTGACACGATCACCAGGGCGCAGGTGGCCAAGGTAGCTACGCTCGTGGCCGGCATACACACCGATGCTGTGGAGAACGCCGACAGGCCCAGTTTCGTGGATGTGGCTCTGCGCCACGACTCCAATGGCAACCCGGTGGCGTATCCCTTCGACTACGTGGAGGAAGCGGCTGCCGCGGGTCTGGTCAACGGCGCGCTGGGCGACGGTGGGGTGCCGGTCTTCAGGCCCAACGAGCCCATCAAGCGGGTGCAACTCGCCCAGATCTTGGCGCGGATGGCTCGCGAGCTCAAGGGCTACGGGTTGACCGGCGCCGGTGACTCCACGGCCCAGGCTGCCGAGCAGCCGGTCGTCGGCTTCACCGACCTCCCCGACTATGCCGTGGCCGACGTGGCGCTCGTCACTCGCCTGGGTCTGATGTCAGGCTACTCGACAGGGACCTTCCAGTCGTGGTCGGGCGCCCAGAGAGCGCATGTGGCTCTGGCTATGAGCCGCTACCTTGATCTGCCGGCTGCGCAACCGGCAGCGCCCTAGTCACCGGTAGACTGATCCGCACGAACAGGCCGCCCGTTGAGGGCGTGTCGAGTTCCACCCAGCCGCCGTGGGCGCTCGCTACCGACCTGACGATGGACAGGCC
>JAFGIH010000709.1 GCA_016929985.1 Thermoleophilia bacterium
AGCGTCGATGGGTCGCTCATGCCGGGTGAGTTCTACGATGTGGGCTCCGACCATCTCTATCACGACGAGATCTCCCGGGTGGTCGCCACCGAGCTCATGAGCGGTCACGAGAACGATCTCTTCAAGCCCGAGGGTACGGTCACCCGGGCGCAGTTCGCCAAGATAGCCGTCTGCCTGTACAACCTCATCTATCCCACAGATCCTATCTTGGTACCCAACGTCAGTATCAGGCCGTTCGAAGACGTCCCGGTCAGTTCCGGCATCAGCGGCGACAACTCCGATTGGATCGCCTCCGCGAAGGGCGCCGGCCTGGTGGCAGGAGTCACGGCTACGACCTTCTCTCCCTATGCCGAGATCCAGCGCGATCAGATGGCGACCATGATGTGTAGGGCGATGGGTTGGGAGAATGAGGCATTCAACCTGTGGCCTGACGCTCCGGGCTTCGCCGACGTGCCGTACGGGAGCACGCACTGGGCGGCCGCCACCTACCTTCTGTCCAAAGGGATACTGCTCGGCTACGGGGAGTCCGACGGCTTCTCGGCCTCGCTTCTAGGGGCCAAAGAGCCCATCAAACGGCAGCACGTGGCCGTGATACTGTGCCGGGTGCTCGATCTGGAGCAGTGAGGCGCCACGTGGGGCGGCGAGCCGGTCGTCTTGAAGGGAACCGATCCTGTCTGCGAACGTGTCACGACTATAGTCGCTGGAGTGTAAGGCTTCCGTAACCCCCCGGCCGTACCGGTGCGACCAGGAGAGTGCGATGAGAGGAAGGATCATCATATGCGCCGTGGCAGCGCTGCTGTTGGGCTGTGCCCTGTTTGTGGCGACCCCCGGCAGGGCGGTGGCCCAGCTGTCATCAGGCACCAGCGAGGTCTTCTGGACTCTCGACTGGGGCGCGGGTGTCTACAGGCAGACGCCGGCCTCTGTGGCATGGGAGGGCGAGCATGCGGTCATCTACGTGTGTGACGGCGATTGGGTCTCACCCTTCATTCTTGAGCAGCTCGGCTCGAGCTTCGATTCCGCTATCTACCCGACTCTCACCGAGGCCTATGGCCCCGAGCCCAATCCTGGTATCGACGGCGATCCGCGCGTGGCCATCCTCATCTACGACTTCAACGACCCTCGAGACGATGTCGACGCGTCGTTCAACTTCCGCGATATCGATCCTGAGGGCGCCACGTACACCAATCTCCGGGAGATCATCTACCTCAACCTACACACGTTGTTGAAAGAGCCGTTGAGCGGCCCCACTCTGACGGCCCACGAGTTCACCCATCTCATCGTGTACTACAGGGGAGTCATGCTCGATCCCTCTCCCTTCGCCGCCGATGAGTCGACATGGATCACCGAGGGCTTCACCACCTACGGTGAGCATCTCGCGGGATTCGACGACCGCGTGGCTGCACAACTGCGCGCATTCGCACGCCAGCCGAACCTCAGTCTCACCGACTGGCAGGGGACGATCGCCGACTACGGAGCTTCCTACTCGTTCATGCGCTATCTGGCCGAGCGTGAAGGACCCGCCTTTGTCCGCGCACTCGCGGAGCAGCCGCTGGATGGAGTGGCCGGCATCAATGCCACGCTTGCTGGTCTTGCGTCTTTGAACAGCTTCGCCTCGTTGTTCGACGATTGGATCGTGGCCGGGCTGCTCGATGGGTGCTCCCCACAGTTGCCCCCGTACTGTTTCAATGGATTCGATGTCGCCATCGAGCCGACCCCCCTCACGGGATCGCTGCCATTGGTGGGGTCGGCGGAGGTGGTCGACTATGGCGCGGTCTATCTGGACTTCCCGGCTACGTCTTCTCTGGGCGCCTTTCAAGCGGTCGTAGACGGAGAAACAGGGGCTCCCCTACAGGCCGCGCTCGTCTCCTGGGACTCGCAGGGCCTCACTGTTCCGGCCGTAACACGGCTTGATCTTGCCAACCAGGCCGTGGGCGGCACCGTGACCGGTCCCGCGGGGTACGACCGGCACACACTCGTCATTTGGGCGCGCGGCGTCATCGGCTCCATGGCTTCGTATGAGTTCGTGTTCAGCGGCGCCGTGAATCCTCCCGGGGGGACGCAGTTTCTCGATATGGGGGCGTCCGACCCCTTCTACCAGTACGTGGGTGTCTTGCTCGACAGGGGAGTGATAAGCGGCAAGGAGATGCCGAGCGGTTCGAAGTTGTGGTTCTTCATGGGCAAGGACAATGTTCTCCGGGCTCAGTTCGCCAAGATGATCATGCAGGCCACGGGGCTCCATACTCCCGATGTGGACAACGTGGGCGTCCCCACCTTCTCCGACGTAACCACCTTCGACGCCAACGGCTATCCCTACGACTTCGTTGAAGAGGCGGCCGCTCTCGGTATCGTCAACGGTTACAGCGGCGGCATCTTCAAGCCGTACGACCCCATCACCCGTGCCCAGCTGGTACTCATGATCACCCGGGGAGCCACGGCCGCGGGCAGGCCTTTGCCGGGGTACACCGGCAGCGCTAAGGTCTTTTCCGACGTACCGTTGTCGCATCCCTACTACCGGCAGATCATGACGGCCTATCAAGCGGGGATCTTGAGCGGAAAGACGGGACCCGGCGGCCGCCCCTATTTCGATCCCAATTCGCCGGCCAGTCGCAACCACGTTGCCAAGATGACCGCAAACCTCATCGCGCACCTCGACGCGCAGTAGGTGGCTCGCCGGTTCCTATCCGCCGCCGGTTCCTTCCCATCGTCTATCATGTGTGGTGTATGGCCATATTCCGTCGCTCAAATGCAACCGACGCATCCACGGGGGGGTCGCGGCCGGATCCGGCGGTCGAGTCTCTGACGATCTCCGAAGGGCAGGCTGCGATCAGAACCCGGCTCGGGGCGCACGACCAAGGGTCGACGTCCGACGGGCTGCTGCCCGATGTGCAGGTCTCCGAGCGGGAGCGCAACCGTGAGAAGCGGTTGGTGCAGGCAGCCTGCAGAGGTGAAGAGTCGGCCATAGAGGCGCTGTACCGCACGCATTTCGACACCATCTATCGCTACGTGTTCTTGCGCGTCGGCTCGCCTACCGCCGCGGAGGACGTGACCAGCCAGGTCTTCCTGGGGATGCTGCGGGGATTGGGGCGCTACCGCGATGAAGGTAAGCCCTTCGTGGCGTGGCTCTACGGCATGGCCCGTAAACAGGTCGCTTTCTATCAGCGCACGCAGAGCCGCGCTCCCGGCGCGGTGGATCTCGAAGCCGCGGAGCAACTGGTGGCTCAGGGCGCGGGCCCGCACTCTTCTGCCGAAGAGCGCGAACGGCGGCTGGCTGTCGCCCAGGCTCTTGGCAAGTTGCCCGAGGGCCAACGCGAGGTGATCATGTTGCGCTACATCCTGTCGCTGTCGATAGCTGAGACGGCGGCCGTCGTTGATCGCACCGAGGGAGCCGTCAAGCAGTTGCAGCTGCGCGCGCTGGCCACGCTCAAGGATCTCCTCGGAGGCGAGGGGCTCGCGTAACTTTTCCGGGTCCCCGGCAATATACCGACAGTATGTTCGATCGCATCTTCAACAAGCGCGGAGCGCAAGCTCAAGACAATAGCCTGGAACACGGTGTCCCGGCGGCTCCGGCTCCGCATTTCGATCTCACCATCGACGACACCATCCTCGCTCTCGACGCCGAGCTGTCTAGTCTCGGCCGCATGGAGGTCGCACAGGCCGCCAAGGAGCGGGGTTGGGCGACTCTTCAGCAGCGGCTCGAGACGCATCCGGTGCGCAGCGGCTCCTCCGCGTCCCTCAAGGGCAGCGGGGCCAAAGGTAGCGGCAGTAGCGGTGTGTTCCAGCCCGTCACTGCCGGTCGTTCGCACGGCTGGCGGGTGGCCCTTGTTTCTGCGGGCGCCGTTGTAGCCATCATGGCGGTCCTGCTGGGGACCTACAGCGCCGGTCTTCTAGGGGGTGGCGACGGTAGCGGTCCGATCGCTTCGGAGACCACTCAGGTCGCCGTGACCGAGACGACCGCTTCGACGGTCGACACCACGCCGGCGACCAGCGAGCCGACCACCACTCCCACTACGCAGAGCACGCCCACCACCGACGAACCGGGCGCCACTCCCAACACGCAGAGCACGCCCACCACCGACGAACCGGGCATCATTCCTACAACGCAGAGCACGCCTGCCACCGGCGGTGGGTCAGGTGGTACGACCCGCACCACGCAGCATGTCACGCCCACCACACAGCCCGAGCAGACCACCACCACCGTCGTGCCCACCGAGCAGCAGATGGCGGCAGCTCAGCGCGAGGGCGACGCTGTCAGTGCCGCCCTCTATCTGGGCGACGCTGTGCTCGACAAGTTCATGAAGGGCGATCTGGGGAGCCTCCCCAGCATCAGCGATTCGGCCAGCTCCTGGCTCACCGTGCTGATCGCGTCACTTGACGATCCGACCGGCTGCCAGAAGGTGGCCGTCAAAACGGTGTCAAGTGACACGGTGCGTGTGACTCTCGAGTTCACCGACGGTGACAAGAGCCCACGCTTCTTCATCACCGTCCGTGTGAACGACGGTGGCCCGACCATCACCGACATCACATTCGGATGGTGAGGGAGCGATACATGAAGAGACTTGAGTCTTTGAGAGCTACTTCGATATACTCGACTGTCCGTGCAGCTGGTCTGCACCTTTTTGTTGGTCTGAAACGGCCGCGG
>JAFGIH010000080.1 GCA_016929985.1 Thermoleophilia bacterium
GCGAACCTGAGCTCGCCGTAGGGGTCGTCCTCGATCAGCAGTGTCCCGGTGCCAGCAAGGATGTCCGCCACCTCCCGGCGGTTCTCCTCGGAGTAGGACACGCCGGAGGGGTTCTGGAAGTTCGGCACGGCGTAGAGCAGTCTGGGGCGGTCATGGGTCAGTGCGCCCCGTAGTCCCTCGGGGGCCATTCCATCCTTCAAGAGGGGCACCGGCAAGAACTTCGGCCTGTAGAGGGAGAACGCCTGGATGGCGCCCAGGTAGCCGGGCTCCTCGATCACCAGCGCGTCGCCCTCGTTAAGGAGCACCTTGCCGAGCGGGTCCAAGCCCTGCTGAGACCCGCTCGTGATGAGGATGGCCTCGACCGGCACGTCCAGACCGGCCTTCTCTCGGTAGCGCCTCGAGATGTACTCCCGGAGGCCGGGGTGGCCTTCGGAGCTGCCATATTGCAGTACGTCCCTGCCTTCCGTGTCGAGCACCGCGCAGGCAGCCGTCTTCAGCGCCTCGACGGGAAACAGCTCCCTGTTGGGAAGGCCCCCGGCGAACGAGATGACGCTGGGGTCGAGTGCGACCTTGAGTATCTCGCGGATGAACGAGCGCGGGACGTCGGCGATGCGGTCGGCGAAGATGGGGTCGAGGCGGGTCATGTTGTCCGATACTCCTTGGGTCGTGCGGCGTCACGGGCCTCCGCGAGGCAGGTTATAGCGCCTCGCTCTGGGCGACAAGCGCTAGGGATGGTTTTGCCGTCCGGCGCACCTGCTAGAATCCCCGCACCATGGGCGCCAACGAGATCGTCATTCTGGGGGCCCGGGAGCACAATCTGAAGGATATCTCCCTGACGCTCCCGCGCGACCGCTTCATCGTCATCACGGGTCTCTCCGGATCCGGGAAGTCGAGCCTCGCCTTCGACACCATCTATGCCGAAGGGCAGCGGCGCTACGTCGAGAGCCTGTCGGCCTATGCACGTCAGTTCCTGGGCCAGATGGACAAGCCCGACGTCGATTCCATCGAGGGGCTGTCACCGGCCATTTCCATCGACCAGAAGACCACTTCGCGCAACCCGCGCTCCACGGTGGGCACGGTCACCGAGATCTATGACTATCTCCGGCTGCTCTACGCCCGCATCGGCCATCCGCACTGTTGGGTCTGCGGCCGTCCCATCGAGGGGCAGAGCAAGGAGCAGATCGTCGATCAGATCCTGGGGCTGGAGCGGGGCACCCGTTTCGTAGTGAAGGCTCCGGTAGTTCGCAGTCAGAAGGGCTGGCACAAGGACGTTCTGGAGCACATCCGGCAGGAGGGTTTCACCCGGGTGGAGATCGATGGGGCGCAGTACAGCCTCGACGAACAACTGCCCGATCTCGAGAAGAACGTGCGGCACGACGTCAGCATCGTCGTCGACCGTCTGGTGATGAAGGAAGGTGTGCGGCGGCGGCTGTCCGACTCGGTGGAGACGGCTCTTTCGGAGGCTCACGGCCTGTTGGTGGTCGATGTGTACGAGCGGGGTGGCGAGACCGGCGGTGACGACGGCCGCAGCGAGGAGGTGGCCGATGTCTCGGCCGGCCGGGGCGCGCCTACCAGCCTCCTCTTCTCCGAGAACCTGGCCTGTCCCGAACACGGGGTGTCGTTGCCCGAGATGGCGCCCCGCATCTTCTCCTTCAACACGCCGCACGGCGCCTGCGAAGCCTGCAGCGGGTTGGGCGCGCGCCGGGAAGTCGACCCGCTGTTGTTGGTCGGCGACCCCTCGCTGTCGGTGGAGGAAGGGGTGCTACTCCCCTGGAGCAACAGCAGCTCCCAGTACTACGATCAGATCATCAAGGCGATCGCTGAACGCTACGAGGTCGACATGCGCACCCCGTGGCGTGACCTGCCGCAGGAGGTGCGCGACATCTTCCTCTACGGCACCAGGGGTGAGCGGCTGTATGTCACCTACACCAACCGGGCCGGCATCAAGCGCAGCTATATGACGGCATTCGAGGGCATCGTCCCCAATCTGGAACGCCGCTACCGCGAGACCGATTCCGACTACATGCGCGAGTGGATCGAACAGTACATGGCCGACCGACCGTGTCCCACCTGCAACGGATCTCGGCTCAAGCCGGCCACACTGGCTGTCACCATCGGGGGTCTGAATATTCACGAGCTCAGCCTGCTCCCGGTAACGGGGGTCATCCGGTTCCTGGAGGCATTGGAGTTGACGCAACGAGAGCAGCTCATCGGCGCGCGCATCCTCAAGGAGATACGGGAACGGTTGAGCTTCCTCGAGTCCGTGGGCGTCGGCTACCTGAGCCTGCAGCGTAGCGCGGGGACGCTTTCCGGGGGCGAGGCGCAGCGCATCAGGCTGGCCACTCAGATCGGGTCGAGCCTGGTGGGAGTGGTCTACATATTGGACGAGCCCTCCATCGGGTTGCATCAGCGTGACAATCACAAGCTCATCGAAGCCCTCATGCGTCTCCGCGATCTCGGCAACAGCGTGATCGTGGTGGAGCACGACGAAGAGACCATGCGCGCGGCCGACTACATCGTCGATATGGGCCCGGGGGCGGGAGAGCACGGGGGAGAGGTGGTCAAGAGTGGTCTGCTGGACGACATCCTGGCCGAGCCACGCTCGGTCACGGGGCAGTTTCTCAGTGGCAAGCGCGTTATCGCCGTGCCGGCCACCCGGCGGCCCGGCCGGAGCCGGTTCGTGGTGCGAGGCGCCCGGGAACACAACCTGAAGAACCTCGACATCGCCATCCCCACGGGCTCGTTCGTGTGCGTCACAGGTGTGTCGGGGTCGGGCAAATCCACACTGGTCAACGACATCATCTACCGTAGCCTGTCGAACCTGGTCAATCGCATCGCCAAGCGCCCCGGAGACCATGACCGCATCGACGGCATCGACCAACTCGACAAGGTCATCGACATCGACCAATCGCCTATCGGACGCACGCCGCGCTCGAACCCGGCGACGTACACCGGCATATGGGACCACGTCCGCGAGCTCTTCTCGCACACGCAAGAGGCCAAGGTGCGAGGCTAC